>CAYMXZ010000100.1:0-12443 GCA_964394475.1 uncultured Caldithrix sp.
GGGGGGTGTAATGTTAGGCAAATCGGATTTGATTTTTGAGGATCAGCATCTGATAGCGGTAAAGACCGAATGCATTCCGGTTGATTCTATGGCCGAAAATATTTACCGATCGGAATCTATTTTTAGTGAAGACCACGCCTCATAGAAATTGACCAGACATAAAATTCTTTCACCAACCAATCGATCGGATACGCGCGTTAATAAATCTGGAAAAAGATCTGATTATATTTAAAAATATCCTGCTGGATATGTTGTACTAAATTGTGTTTTAAGGATTTTTCGGCCATCAGCAGTGCATTTTTTATGGCTTTGGCATTGGACCGCCCATGTGCTTTGATTACCAGCTTTTCGAATCCTAAAATGGGAGCACCACCATATTCAGAATAATCGATTCGTTTTTTTAGCTTTTTTAACATTGGAGCCAGTAAAGTAATACCCACTTTTGCCATTAGACTTTTCTTCCATATCCGTTTTGCGGTCTCAATGCCCATCTCAGCCGCTCCCTCTAGCGCTTTTAATACGATATTTCCGATCATCCCTTCGCACACAATCACGTCCGTCACCCCCCGCATGATATCTTTTCCTTCAATATTGCCGATGAATTGCGCGTGTTCAATTTTTTTCAAGAGCGAATAGGTTTCAACCAGAATATCATGTCCTTTGGTTTCTTCTTCACCAATGTTGAGAAGACCAATTCGAGGATGTTCAATTTCCAGGACTTCCTTTGCATAATGAAATCCCATGGTGGCAATTTGGATTAACTGCTGCACTGAGCAATGTAAGGTGGCGCCCACATCCAGCATAATGGTACGGCCCGGGTCAGTCGGTTTTTGTTTCATAGCGGGAAAGATAGCGGCCAGAGCTCCCCGCTCTACTCCCTCAATTTTAGGAAGGAATTTAGCGCAAGATAAAATAGTGGCCCCCGTATTACCCGCACTGACCAGTGCGTCTCCCTCACCTTCGGCTAATAGACGGCAGGCTACATTAATGGAAGCATCAGTTTTCTCTTCCACGGCAGTCTTAGGTGAATCTTTCATATCAATGATTTCCGAGGCAGGGAATATTTCAAAGGTCAGTCCTGACATATCAAATTGATTAAGATGCTTTTTGATGTGCTCTTCATTTCCAACCAATAGAACCTGCAAAGTGGGAGATTCTTTTGAAGCAAACACCGCCCCTTTTACGATTTCATATGGGGCATTATCGCCACCCATGGCATCCAGAATAATTCGATTCCTTTTCATAGTATACCTTCATAAAAGTTGAGAAAATATACACGCAATCGTCTTGAAAAACAAGTTTTGAAGCTAAACGGAGCTGAGTCTGTATCTGTCTGACATTTTGAATTATGGGCTTACGGTTCAAAATCCAGTCCAATGAGAGCTTGCCAGCCTTCAATTGAAAATTCCGACAAAATGAAATTATCTTTAAAATATCCGGCTCGGACAGATAAAAAAAGATTCTTCCGTATTAATTTTTCCAGTTTCACATCAATGTGATTTTCATTCTCATAGGGAATGTAGGCCAGCCCCTCATGGTAATTTTCCGATAAATGAATATCATTCCAGAAATAATCTACAATGAAAAAAATAATCCAATTAGTTGATAGCTTGCGGCTGAATAATAATCGTAAATATTGTTCAAAAGATGGAGTCCGAGTTATTCGGGAGCTGTGCCATAAATAGAGATAATGTAAATTAAAATATACTTTTTTCAAATAAGTGAGGGTGAATTCCGGACCTAAACGCCACCCATTATTTGTCTGGCTGATTTGAGAAATACCCGGTAAAATATCGGCCTGTAACTCAAAATGTTCCAGGTAACTGCCCAATCCTAAATTCGTATGTTGTCCGATGGGAGTAACAAGATGAAACGGAGTAGCAAAAGCGTCCAGCTTTTGGGTTGCCAGATCACGATAATAATATGATGGATTGATCGACAATTGCCAGATACGGGCAATTAGAAAAGAAAAAAAACCATCCAGTTTGAAAAGGTCAAAGGTTGAATTTTGGACCTCTGAAAAATAAGAATATTTTCGGGCATCAAATCCTGCCCCCCACTGCCACTTGTTTTTTTTCTGAGCATATTGTCCTCTGGCAAAGAATTTTACAGAACTATAACTGACATCTCCCTGATAAAAGTCGGGATTGACCTGTAAGGAAATGGTCCATATACTATTGGAAGTTGATTCCTGTAATTTTAATCCTCCACTAAACCGCGAAACCATATTCAGGTTGGTATGCTGGGCAGAATTCTGGGTTTGGTATAGACCGGACTCTGCTGAAAATCGAAAATTGGTGAGGGCAGAAATTGATACCGTAGGAAGGGTAAATAGAATAAAACTGATGAGAAAAGGATAACGGAAGTTTTTCATGGGAATGAATTTAGTATGCGGGGATGAGAAAATGCAAGATATAGCTTTTTCGAGGCGAGGATCTTTAGCATCGATCCCGCATCATTTTGACTCGATTTTTTGTTCCAGCAATTTTTCGTAATTGATTAAAAGCTTTTCAGCGTTTTGCAAAAATTTTTGGTAATCTTTTAAAGAGAAAAAATTCTGTCCAGCCTCTACTGTTTTGAAATCGGGAAACCCTGACAATTCACCACCCGGTAACTGATTCATTAAATTAGAAAGCGCCTGGGCCTGCGCCTGGATGAAGACCGCTTGATCGGTGGTTGTTTCCCGACCTGCATACGTCTGTGGATCCGTTTGTGCGGCGCCGGCCGAGGGAGTAAAAAAAGTGATGGGACGATTTTGTTCGATTTGTTCAACAAAACGATTGCTGCGTTCCTGTAACCATAATAATTCATCAATTTCTTTACGGCTATTCTGGATTGTGATGAGCACTGAATTTACCTCTTTTCGTGCATTCTGAAGATATTCTAAATAAATGGCATACTCCATTGAATCTTTGGTTTGCTGAAGTGACAGATGAGCGATTTTTTCCGGATCAAACGAAAAGGAGGTAAACACAGGTAGCAGGGCAATGCGTTTGTGTGTATAGTCGATAATGTGGCTATTTATTTCAGCGAATTTTTGAGGATCTTTGGTTTTTTCGGAAATTTTTTGCAATGAATCAATGGCGGCCGAATATAATCCATCTAACTGGTTCTGGGTTTGTTTAATTTCTTTCTTCAGATTATTGGCCGTTTTTTCCTGAGCATTGATTTGTCGGGTGAGGTGGTTAATTTCTTCGAACCAGGCGCTGATTTTCTTTTCGCTCACTGCTCCACGGGTTTTTTCCTGCTCTATCTTTTTCGCATAATTGTCCAGTTTTATTTTTAATGAATCCAGATCTTTCTGAACGTGGACCAGTTCTGCCGTCTGAGCGGCAAGCAGATTTTCAAGTTGCGAAATTTTTTGAGCAAATAATAGACTACTCACTATCAATAGACAGATGACGATATGATGAAAATTATTCATTTGTTGATTCCATATTTTTCCATTTTATAGTAAAGGGTACTGGTGCGAATGCCTAAAAGTTTGGCCGCTTTATTTTTTATACCGCCAGCCTGTTTCAAAGCCTGCAGGATTAAATTTTTTTCATAGTCACTCATGGTCTGGTCAAGTGAACCTTCATCATAACTATCTGGTGCAACCAGAGTTCTTCCCAGTTGTTGTGCAACCAACTCTGGTTCGATTTCCTCAGCAGGTGAAATGACCACTAATCGTTCTACAAGATTTTCCAGTTCACGGATGTTACCTGGCCAGGAATAATCCATGAAAAGCTGCATACTTTCTGAAGGAATTGTTTTCTTTAGGCCGGGCTTATTTTTCAAAATTTTCTGCAGAAAAAAATTAGCCAGTAGTGGAATATCACTTTTCCTCTCACGCAAAGATGGCAGTTGAATAGGAATCACACTTAATCGATAATACAAGTCTTCCCGAAACAAACCTTTTTTAATCAATTCAGCCAGATTTTTATTGGTGGCGGAAATAATCCGCACATCCACTTTGATTGTTTGTTCGCCTCCCACTCTTTCAAATTCCTGCTCCTGAATAACGCGCAAGAGTTTCACCTGCATGGTGGGTGAAATGTCGCCAATTTCGTCCAGAAATAACGTCCCTCCGTTTGCTAATTCAAATCGCCCTCGTTTTTGACGAATGGCGCCGGTAAAGGCTCCTTTTTCATGGCCGAAAAGTTCACTTTCCAGCAGATTTTCGTTTAAGGCGCCACAGTTTACCTTGATGAAGGGTTTATCAGCCCGATGGCTCTGGCGATGAATGGCCCGCGCTACCAATTCTTTGCCGGTGCCGCTCTCGCCCTCAATCAGAACGGTGCTGTCTTGTTTCGCTACTCGCTCAATAATCGAGAATACTTTTTTCATCTCAGGGGATTGACCAATGATTTCCTCATAAGGGGTATTGATCATTTCTTGGAGAATTTGATTTTCCTCCTCCAGCAGTTCACGTTTTTCTCTCTCTGAAATTTTTTCGACCACCTTTTTTACCCGAACGCGGAGTTCCTCAGGAGAAAAAGGTTTGGTAAGAAAATCGGCCGCCCCATCCTGCATGGCCTGAACGGCAATATCAATGGTGCCATAGGCTGAGATCATAATTACTTCAATCGTGGGATTGAGCGATTTAACCTGCCGGAGCAACATCAGCCCATCGATAGGCTCCATCTTTAAATCGGTGATAATGAGTTGCGGACGAATTTCATTCAAACGAACCAGAGCTTCCCGACCACTGCTGAATTCATGGACGAGATAATTTTCGCGGCGAAGGCTTTCTACCATTCCCAGCCGCATGGCATCGTTATCCTCAACAACCATGATGATAAGTGGTCTCATCTTTGTATTCCTTTAAAAAAACTATTACACATATTCCAGATGTTATACCGCTTTTTTACTTGACATCATCGACCTGTATTTTTTTGACAATATAAAAAGTACAGCCTTGCTCAGCATTATTTTTTACATAGATTGCAGCCTGATTTTCGAGGCATAATTTTTTACACACCGCTAATCCTAGACCAATTCCACTCTCTTTGGTGCTGAAAAAAGGTTGAAAAATTTTTGGCAGGTATTCATTCTCTATTCCTTTTCCCTGATCACTGATGGCTAAAATGACCTCTTTTCCTTTTGATGCTGTGGAGATAGTTATTCTGCTGTCAGGGGGTGAGGCATCGATACTATTGGTGAGAAGATTGAGCAGGATCTGCCGCAAGTGCACCGGATCAAACCAGATTTTTTGAATGGTTCCCGAAAAAGTGAGTGTTATACTTTTTTTTCGAAGCGCCACCGCCAGAAAGGTCTCTACTTCGTTGAGTAATTTTGGGATTTCCACCCATTTCGCATTCACCTGCACCGGACGGCTGTAGTTTAAATATTCATTGAGTAAATTTTTCAGATGCTGAATTTCTTCCATGATTTGAGAAATGTAAGTGTGATCCAGATTTTTTTTAATAAGGTCCTCCCTCACCAACCCTGCCAGGAGTTCTACCCCTCCCAATGGATTTCTGAGCTCGTGGGCAATCTGAGCCAACATTTCTTCTTTAGCTTTATCCTGATTCTCCAGATCGGATCGCATCTTATCTAATGCGTTCCTTAACATGGTCAATTCTCCATAAATATTTTCCGGTAAAGGAGTTCTAAAATTACCTTTGCCTAATTCTTGACTAAATTTCACCAGTTGTTCAATTGGACTCGAGATCATACCGGCTAAAAACCAACCGGCAATTAAAGTGACGATGATTGCTGCCAGACCTATGATGGCAAATAAAATGGCCAGCCGATCCACTCTGGCTAATCGATTCGCGTTCTCCTTGATTCCTAAAAAATATCGATCGCTGAGTCGGTAAAAACCCCACAAATACCACTTCCCATCCTGACTTTTAAAAGGGGCGGAAGTAAAAAGTTCGCCAACCTTTAATTGGGAAAGTTCTTTTTTATTTAAAATCATAGCCGCTACATAATCAGACTCTCCCGTTTTGTTCTCTGATGTTATGATTAAACTCAAATCAGCTGTAAACAAAAATATTCGATCAAAACCGGTTTCCTCAATTTTATCAGCTAAATAATGGCGGTAGTATGATTTGACGATTCCCGAATCGGATTCTTGAGTGAAAAAGTCCAGATATTTGGTTTCTAAATCTCTGGTGGCATTTCGAATAAGAATGGTCGCTTGCTCATTTAATTGATTGAGATAAATATCCTTCATTGTGATATAGGCCAGTCGGGATAGCAGAAGGACCAGTAGAACCACGATGAAGATAAAAATAATAATGATCTCGCTGCGCAATGAGAGTTGCTGAAATCGTTGTTTTATTCGCTCCATGAAAATTCATTTTTATAATCGCTTTAAATTAAAAGTTTTTCAATGGGATTGCCAACTGGTATTATTGGTTGATCCTTAATTCGTTTTAGTCCTTAAGATATCCAGACCGTTAAAATTTGAGTGATCTGCCATTCCCTGTGTTTTGTTAAAAAAACCAAGATTCCATCTCCTGCTAAGTAATCCCACTGCTGAGAAAAATAAACCAGCGCCTGATTTAAGGCTTTATTCATTCCGATGTTTGACATACCAATAAGGCCATTCGAATGAGGGTAACGCTGGCGGAATAATTCCCAACCTCCCTGTATAAGGATATTCTGAAATTCCTCTCTTGATATAAGAATTTGCTCAACCCCCAGATCAGGAATCATTCTGAATGGAGTTGAATTTTGATTTTGTTGAAGAAAATCGATAAGATTAAAGGAATCAAGATTGGATATAGAAGACAGAAATTCTTCAGACAGTGGGAACAGGTCGGTTGAATCGGTGAATACAATCCGTTCCATTCCCTCCCGGAGAACCAGTGAATCCAACACGATCCGATAAATAGTTGCCTTTTGCGCTTCTTTGATATACAACGGATATGTGATGGGATTTGTATTTACCTCACACTGCCAGATGAAAAATCCCGAGATGATTACAAGTGTATAAAGGAAATATTTTTTCATTCTATTTTCACGTCTTTTTATAAGTGAATCCGGAAACCTAACCACCATTGGGCAATACGGAATTCATCGTCGAACTCTGGATCTATTAATAGGTGAATATTCACCTGCGGAGTAATCTGCACCGCGAATTTCCCAATCACATCGGTAAATTCTTCCGTAATTTTTTTAGTAGGTTCTTTATAGCGTTCGCCGAAATTGGTTTCCGTTTTAAGTGAATCATTTTCTAACCGCTGGCGGATCCGGAAATAAGCGATGGTTTCATCTTCAATTTTCCAGCTTTTCAACACTTTGTTAATTCCCAGGCTAATGGTCCATTGCGGACTAACCTGGAAATCGAGGAAGAAAGGAATTTGCAATGACCATTCCAGAGAGTGATAGTTCCAGTCTAAATCTTTATCCTCATAAAGGGATAATGTATCATTTGAGTAATTATTGTACCAGGTGTCATACCACGATCGATAACGGTAGGCGACTACTGGCTCAAAGGAGTGTATTGTTGATATGGTACGGGAATAATATCCTCCAAAGCTGATAGAACTCTTCTCGGTTAATTTCATTTGAAAATTTATCATCGCTTCATGAGTGTTGTTTTCCCTTGTTCCGGTTCCGTTCCGTCGATCTCTTAATGCAGAGCGATATTCATATTCATAAAAAGTGGTATCATCATATGTCCAGTGCGAGGCATAGTAAGCCGTATCCTGGATAATAGACTGATTATTCATATCAATATCTGAGCGGGTATACCGGTAATACGCATTTACCAGATTTTTATTTTTCAGTTCTTTGGAGAGGTTAATACTTCCATAGAGATTTTTGCCCTCATGGTCCCAGCTTTGAGAAGTCAACGATTCATTATATGATCTGGAATAGTCGGTAAGCGGGGATGGTGATCGATAATCATATTTCCAGGAATTGATGGACTTATATGTTTGATCGGCATTACCGGTGAGGTATCCCACATTCGCTCCTACCGCAAGGGTAGGTGAGAATTTATATTTTAATCCAGCTGCCAGATCCAGGTGCTGATACTCTTGCTTTCGTTTCATTTCTATATTGGAGAACCAGTCGTCATTAGAGGTATTTCCATACTCATCGGCATAATAATTTACGTAGGATCCGTCGCGGTTATGGATGATACCACTTAAAGATAACGCCGCGTTTAGTTTATCACTGAATTGATTACCCAGGAAGACAGAGAAGAGCTGACCGCTATTTAACATCTCATCTTCCCCAACCGATCGATCATGAATGGGTATGTCACCTTCTTGAGTTCTTACGCTTCCGAAAGCATCATAGCCGTAACGACCGTAATAGATCCAGGATGGAACGGTATAAAACGGCTCCTGTTTATAGATCAGCTGATAAGTGGCACCAAGCAGCACATTCTTCAGGACTCCCGAAAACGGGTAAGCCAGAACTCCCAGTGAGAATACCGGTTCCGGTTCACGCCGGGTGTCCTGATACCAGCGGGGATCGATATAATAAGGATAGTAATAATCAGCTGTTCCTACATAATAAGCCGGGTATATTTCATAATTCCTGATGACCGGAGCTTCGGTGCGATCCCCGCGAAAATCCAGATAAAACAGATTCCGATTTTTTAAGCTGGGGAGATTGGCGGGATTAAGGTAAAGATCCAGAAAGGGGTCGGGAATCAGTCCCACGACAACCTGGCGGAAATTATTGATACCATAAGTATTTAAAAAATAACTTTGAAAGTATAATTCCGAGCTTTCAAAACTTTTCTCAGTGACCCGTTCTCCCCAATATTGTGCCAGCAGGGTGAAAGGGATCAGGCCAATCATTAAAAAAATCAAACCCTTTTTCATCGGCAGGTCTCCTTTTTTTCATTTTTTTGATTACTCAGTCCATTCAGGTTGTACAATTTGTCCGATAAACAAAATAGTATTGGAATGGGTGTCATGTAACACAAAGAAATAGGGTCGATCCACTCGCATGTAGAAACCACTATTACCCCCCACGGAAGTATTGCCGATGATAACCACCGTAACGGCAGCCGCCTCGGTCCCTTCTTCATCGATCTGGACGAAGGTTTTATGAAACACCCGACTGATGTAAGCATTTTCTGGTCCTTCATAAATATTTTTAAAATTGGCACGGTCAGGGTCAAAAGCAATACTCATTCCTAATTGTGAAAGTACCTCCTTTAACTCCAGTTTGTATTCCAATTTTAATTTTGGAAATTCCAGGATCCCGGGGTGGCTAACAAAACTGCTCAGCCATTGATTCAATTTCTCATTGGTCAAACTGGCTATTAATTCTGATAAATCTTTGCCAGGTAAGGGAAGAAAGATCGCCATGCGGAAATCACCAATTCCGTAAGGCAGATCAACAGCTTGAAAATCCTCAGTCTGTAAATAAAGAAATTCGTTTTTCTGATACATCAACTGGCAGGGATAAACGGAACCACCCAAACCGTAGAAATTGGCCGTCTGAGTTAAGTCTTTATCGAATAAATAGGTCCAATCTCCTTTAAAATAAATGGCATTGATCAGATACATCAGGTCTTCAGGATTAATTCGATCGATAATTTTCTTGATTCGACTATTGGTTTGATCGTTTACCCATTGATTGATCACATCCAGAGATGAGGGATTGTTAAAATCCAGACCCTCAATGCGCGCTTTAAAGTAGTGGCGATTCAAATCCAGAAAGGGTTGTTTAATGTCAAATCCCAAACGGTACCAGATGGAATTGGCAATCTGGAAAATTACTGCAGGATCCAGCTGCATTAATAATTCGATTAAACTGAGGTAGGCCTCGTTGATCTCTTGCTGAGATAGGCCCTGTAACTCTAAGGTCTGTTCCATTGCCTGACGTGTTTCATCTAAAGCCCCATTAAGAGTCATCCCCAGTGCCATTGAAATACTCAGCGGGGAAATGAAAATATTTGAATCCGGCTGAGAAGCAGCAATCTGTTCAAATATTTTTATCCCGAAACTATTATCCGACGATACCAGGGCAATTTCCTGATTTGTAAGAGGTCTTTTGGTACTTTTCGTGATCGGATCTGTAATCTGCTGGCAGGAAAGTGTAAATAAAAGTACTAATCCGACGATGAAATTACGGCGAAATATGTACTTCATGACAGTTTTTCCTCTGATTTAATTTTTTTACTTTTGACGTATTAATTTATTATGATCATAAGAGTCAAATAATATGCCAAAAGTGAAATCATTTGGCGTTCGTAAAAACCTTTTTATTTAATTTATTGTTTTATTTATTGTTAAGCAAGATTATTCCATGGTATTTTTCTTACCGATAAATGGAATAATCATTTCCGCATCATCAGAAATCTGATAGTCTTTCAAAAAACTGATAATTAGAAAAGGAGGTATTTTTTAGTTTTGCAGGTGGGAGAAAATAGTGAACATTTTAATAAAGTGAATTGCTTTTCAATTGCTGATATTCGGCTAAGGCTTTTTTCAATGTATTACTGGCCAGCAGAGCACATTCATGTTTTTGCTGGGGAAGTCCTCCCAGAAAATTCAGTACATCCTGTGCCTGAATTTTGGCAGCTTCCTGTAGAGTTAATCCTATTATCATTTCCGTGAGGGCTGAACCCGCCGCCTGTAATCCGGCACAGCCGATATATTCGTATTTCGCTTCCTTTATCAGTCCATCCTGAATGACTAAATGCAAAATCATAATATCGCCACAGGTACCCTGATTTTTAGCCGAAACGGAAGGATTTTCAATTTCGCCCACATTGGTTTTATTCAAAATATACTGGATAGCCTTATCGGAATAGCCCATGACTTGCAGAAGTGCAATTCGTTTTTCATCCATACTTCACGCTCGGCGCATTGATAATTGCTGGTTCAAGAGTATGCACTTTTTATTTCTCACCGAATTGATTGGTTGCTGACAGACATTATTATTTAAAGAGATTTCTGTAAATCTTTTACTTTATCCGTAAATTCCCAGGTAAAATCTTTATCCTTTCTACCAAAATGCCCGAAAGCCGCCGTCTTCTTGTATATGGGCCTCAACAACTCCAGATGATTGATCATTCCGCCCGGAGTAAAGTCGAAATTCTTTTTAATAAGTTTGGCTATTTCTGCATCGCTCATTTTACTGGTACCAAAGGTTTCCACCATCAGACTGACCGGTTCTGCCACCCCAATCGCATAAGCAACCTGCAATCCACAGCGTTCAGCCAGTCCCGCTTTTACCACATTTTTAGCCACATAACGGGCGAAGTAAGAGGCCGAGCGATCTACTTTGGTGGGATCTTTACCACTGAAACAACCACCACCCACATAATATGATCCACCATAGGTATCAACGACCACCTTTCTGCCAGTCAATCCGGTATCCGCTTTTGGACCGCCGATAACGAAGCGGCCGGTGGGATTGATAAAGTACTGAATGTTCTTATCGCGGAGTTCTTCCGGGATGACCTTATGGATCACTTCGCGAATGATATCCTGTTTCAGATGGTCCATCTCCACATGTGGATCGTGATTGGCGGAAACCACTACTTTTTCCACAGCGACTGGTTTGTGATTGGTATAGCGAACCGTCACCTGTGCCTTACCATCCGGACGCAAATAATCCAGTATTTTTTTTCGGCGAACCTCACTGAGGCGCATGGTGATTTTATGGGCTAACATAATGGGCATCGGCATCAATTCTTCGGTTTCATTGGTAGCGTAACCAAACATCATTCCCTGATCACCTGCACCAGCTCGATCCACCCCCAGAGCGATATCGGGAGATTGCTGGTTGATATTAGTAAGGACGGCGCAGCTCTCATAATCGAATCCATATTGTGGATTGGTATAACCGATTTCTTTGACCATTTCTCGCACCACTCCCGGAATGTCCACATAGGTTTCACAGGTGATTTCTCCGCCAATAAATACCAATCCATTGCTGATAAAGGTTTCACAGGCCACCCGGGCAAAAGGATCATTCTGTAAAATAGCATCTAAGACCGCATCAGAAATTTGATCGGCCATTTTGTCCGGATGACCATCGGTGACTGATTCAGAGGAAAAGGAATATGAATGCATAGAAATTCTCCCATCTTAAAAAAATAAATTTTGATCATAAGCGTTTAAAATATTCTCGAAGTACCGAATAACCTTTTATGATTTATTTTTACCTTTAGAACTCTCTTTAAATCGACTTAAACTTTCTTTCAGGTAGTTGATACTTTCAATTTTATACGGATCTTTGTCATATAATATGGCCAGATAATAGCTTACCCAATCACCGATGTATACCAGCGAAAAAATTTGTGAAAGGACACTTTTTCCTTCAGCGAAAACTTCAAAAATAGCGAGGTTATTTTTTTGGAAAATATTTTTGGTAATTTCTAACCGCTTTCGATTTCGGGCAGTTTCAAAATCATTGCGCAGAAAGATGATATTGAAATTTTTTACGATATCTATTGGTGCTTCCCAGCCCATAATCTCATTGTGGGTGAGTTCAGGGATGACATTGCTGAAGGCTAAGATTTTAGAATTTTC
>CAYMXZ010000101.1:0-12407 GCA_964394475.1 uncultured Caldithrix sp.
TGGATAGGGGTAACCACAGGGGAGTATCACTGTGACCGGTTTTTTCTCCCCCTCCGCTCAATGGAAAATAGAGGTGGAAAGTGCTGCCATCCTTAAATTGAAATTGGCACATTTCCAGGATTCGATTTCGAGCCCATTCTGGTCGAGGAATTAATGGACCCATCAAATCCTGACAGGAATCTCGATAACCGCGACCAAACATTAAACCGCCATGATAATAAGATGCATCGCGTGAAAAAAGAAAAGTCACTGAGGTCTGATATTGATTCCAAACATTAATCATTGTATTGATATCACCATCAGGAGTATCCACCTGGAGATAAGACAGATAATCCTGCCAATTCTTTTTCAATTTAAGGAATTCTTTTTTTACGGTTGATAAATTGCAGTACTTTTTTACCAATTTTACCGAAGACTGTTGATAGCGCGCTTTCGGTACTACACCGAGAAGAATGACAAATTCTTTTTCTGTTTCAGCTTCGAGTATTAACTCGGTTTGCAGGGCATTGACAGCGTCTCCGGCTGTAATCTCTGTATTCAGGCATTTACCATTTTCAACAACGATAGGATTTTCCTCTGAGCGCCAGCGCCCAATAAACTGATCCTTGCTGCCATCCCATCCTTTCACCGGCAGGGAAGTGCTCATAAAAACATATTTATCCCACGCTTCGTTGGCTTGTTTCACGCTTGTGGTGGAGGATTTCACCCAATAGCGTTTAGTGGATAATAAAATTTGATGATTTTTATCAAACTGCACTTCATTGAAATGTTGATCATTGGGTTGATTGATCAAATCCAGAAGGGCATGGCCAAGACACAACTCCACATAAGCAAAAATATCAAGGACTTTTTTCGAAGGAGAATGATTTTTTACTCTCACCCACCAGATTTCCAAATCATCGGAAGGGACAAAATATAAAATAGAACAGTAGATATTCTTATATTGGGAAGAGATCTTTGTATAATATAAGCCATGTCTGCACTCAAAATTTTCAAGGTTTGTTTTCGTAGGTTGCCAGGTAGGAGACCAGAATTCAGAGCTATCTTTATCGCGTATATAAAGATACCTTCCGGGTCTATCCCAGGGCAATGAATTGTAACGCCAGCGAGTGATCCGGCTATCGCGCGGGCTTTTATAAAAGCTATACCCACCGGCGGTATGCGAAATTAACCCACTGTAATTCCCATTAGAAATATAATTTACCCAGGGCGCTGGCGTGTCCGGTCTGGTAATAATAAATTCCATCCGATCTTCTGAAAAATGACCATATTGGTTCACTTCATGTTTCCTTATTTTTGCTGTTATTACTTTTTGGACTGCGTGATAAGGGTTAAACCTTCTGTCAATAGATTCTGTACCTTTTCCGAACTATCCGAGGTAACATAAATTCTCACCAGGGGTTCGGTCTGGGATACGCGAATCAGTATCCAGGATAAATCTTCCAGGTAAAGTTTAATACCATCCAGCAAAGAAATTTTTTTCACCGATAAATTATTTATTTTAGCAGGTGGTGATTCTCGTAATCGCTGCATATTTTGTTGTAAAAGCTCAACATTAAAATATTTATCCATGCGACCATAGTGAAAAGGTCCATATTTCTGGCGTAAATTGGATACTAACTCATGCAAAGGTGCTTTTTCGCTGGCCAACAATTCCAATAAGAGCAAGCAGGATAAAAGTCCATCGCGCTCCGGTATATGATTTTTGTACCCAAATCCCCCACTTTCTTCTCCACCAATCAAGATATCGTCTTCTAACATTTTTCTGGTAACATTACTGAATCCAACCGCTACTTCGTGTACCGTTCTGTCTTTCGTGGCAGCCACCTTATCGATAGTATCTGCCATGGATGTTGTTCGGGCCACATGACCACTCCAGCCCCGGGATTGGACGAGATGAGAGAACAACAGAGGCATCAAATCGTGAAGATCAACAAAATTACCCTGTCCATCGACAACACCGAAGCGGTCTGCATCGCCATCAGTGGCCAGCCCGACCTGAGCGTGATGATCAATAACCGCGTTTTTTAAATCCGATAGATTGGAAGGAATGGGCTCCGGTAAAAGCTGCCCAAAATAGGGATCCGGATGATTATGGATGGTGACAAAAGGTATTTTCATTTGCTGCAAAATATTATCGAGATATCCACAACCAGCACCATACATTGGATCGTAGACAATCTTTATTGATAAAGAATTCAATAAATTATGATCCAGATAATTTTGGATATGATTAAAATAATCCGGAAAAAAATCGACCAGAGTGAGATATTGTGAAATTCGGTTGCTCTGGTGCTGTGGGGGCTTTCCTTCTAAATAGGATTCAATTTTTGCCGTCATTTCAGATAAGGCCGGTCCACCATACTGGGCCTTGAACTTGACACCATTATAAAAATAAGGATTATGACTGGCCGTAACCATCATACCTCCGGCCAGATGCCGATGCCTCACAGCAAATGATAAAATGGGAGTGGGAGTAAACTGTTGAGATAAAAAGACTGGAATCTTATTGCTGGCCAGAACTTCAGCAATTTGACGGGCAAAACGTCTGGAAAGAAATCGGGTATCAAACGATATCGCTATACCTTGATGGAGTTTATCCTCCGCTTCAAGATAATTGCTAAAGGCTTGAGAAATCTTGCGAACGTTTTCAAAAGTAAACTTATCAGCTATAATCGCCCGCCATCCATCTGTTCCAAAATAAATTTCACCCATCGGATTTCAAAATAAATTATGAAAATGCATTTAGAAATTTTAACGAATAATTTACCAACTTTATAAAATATTTCATAATATAAAAAAGTTATTTTTCCCCTACTGACTAAATGAGAATTCATTTGGTAACAAGAATAATTCTTAGAATATATCAATAACGTCACTATTTTATTTTGATTGTTTAAGTACAGAACAATCAAAAACCACTTTTTATTACCACAACACAAATAAGCAATTATGAATTCAAGCTGATCACTGATCATACAACTTCCATTTCCCTCAGCACCAATTTTGCACATTTCGTAGCGCAGGAAATCGCTATCGGGCTTTTAAAGGATGATTTATCCAGAATAAGACCAATTTGATCTTTGAAAAGAAAAAACGATTGGTTCTCACTTCAATATATCGTGAGGCTTTAAATCAAGAAGTGGTGGCGGATGATATAGATATTTATCAGGGGATTTCTAAAAAGGATAACATACGAAAAGGACAGGATTATCCACCCAACCTGGAACTTCATTTTGCAAAAGATCTATGTAATTGTAACAAACACTATCAATATTATCACCAATTAATAGGCAAGAAACGGTCAAGGAAAAATGCTTGGGAGGAGTAGTTGATTCGTCTATATATTTGATCTCAGTAAAAAAGTCAAAGGTATAAGAGGACAGACCGAATTCATACTAACCTTTTGTAAAGATGGGGAAAGGTATGATTAATTTTTTCACTTCCTTCACCATATTCCAGATTCTCCCTGCGATATCGTAAAAGCTGCATTTCCCAAAAAATCTATGCTTCAGTAAAATACATTCTTATCTGAAAAATCAACGTCGGTGATTTTCTTTTTAATTTTCAGGAAAAAATATTTTTTAAATTTTTCTCGTTCAGACTGAACAGTTTGTGGTGATTTCAAAGACGTTTTGGCCACCCAGGATAGCTTTAAACAAAATAAAGAAATAATGAAAATAACAAATGACATTAATAATACAACAACTATTGAATGCGTTGATATCTAGAAAAATTGGGTATTTCGAATTACGGATCCATTTTTATGATCAATTGACGTCGAACGTCACAGGCCTGGCATTTACCCGGTTCGCAAAGCATGTCTATATAATTTTCCTTGAAGTAAACCATCCCCTGCTCATATAATAACTTTACCGGCATATAATAGATATTCAAATGACGATGTTGAAATGAGATGATAAATTTATTTTGCAAAAGATATTTTTCAAAATTTATAAAAGACTTACTACAGCCAGGGACCTCAATCAAAATTTGCTCTCCGGTTATTGAGACACCTTTTTTTTCAATACCCATGAAATCCCAGGGAAAAACATCCGCCCATGGCACTTTCGCTTGAATTTCTAGGTAATGACAATAAGACATGGCAGAAAAATCTATTCCCATACCTAAAATATAGCTCTGGGGTTGATTGGTAATCCATTCCAATACGCTTCCTTTTCCCAGCGGACTTGCTGGACAGTTTTCGGACATAATTTCTGAGCTGACTTTACCCCACAAGGCAAATGAATGAGTGGGAGAAGCGGTGCGAGTTACTCCAGGCATGTGTCGGAAATATTCAGAAACGGCTCCAACTTCGCTGGGAGTAAGATCGGGAGAATATATCTTTGAGTTCCCCAATTTTTTTTTAAAGCAATACGTGAAAGTAGGCATGATTAATGAACCGGCAGGTGTGAGGAGTTTTTGCAGCGTCTCAAGTAAATTCTTAATAGTAAGCCCTGGGAAAGCAGACCGGATTTTTCGATATGAAGCGTGAAGCACCAAATGATGGCCTTTCCCCACACCGACTTTTTCTAAAACTGATCGCAAATGATTTTTTTTATCAACCAGTTTTGCAAATCTTTCATCACTATTCATCTTTGAAAATGTTTATTTTTATTCTGTTAAAAGTACCATAAATAAAACATCCATCTATTGTGTTCATTTTTATGAAAAACAAACACGATATAATTATTCTCATAAAAACTCTAATCCCCCCGGATCAATGTATCGAAATTAAATTATTGTTGAAAATTACAAAATCCATAATCAACCTGCATGGTATTTTAAAAAATAAAAACAATGGGTTTTTATGAATTCTAAAGATTTGTATTGGCTGAGAAAAAGTTAGCCGGGAGTTTATCAAATATTGATTGTCATGTGAGCCACCGAACGGATGTGAATCCGTCAACTGACGGACCGTTGACCTGAGCTTTACTCTGTAAGAGCATTTCCCAAAGAAAGGCTCTGCCCCGGGAGGATTTAAGCTGTCTCTCACGTCGAATTGCTTCTGATCGATGAGCATATTCCTCCTGATAGAACAACTCCCAATCATTAGTTCGAGAGGTATAAAATGAATATCCGCTAATATGCTCTTTTAACCTCCTTCCCAAATCTGAAGTTTGACCAATATAAATCTTATCAAGTTTGACGGAATATATGGCATAAACAATATATTTATTCATGTGAGCCACCGAACGGATGTGAATCCGTCAAGTGACGGACCGTTGACCTGAGCTTTACTCTGTAAGGCAATGATTTAAGAAACATATGCCTTGTGAAATATTTTCACCCAATAAGATATTTTTTTGATGTGAGCCACCGAACGGATTTGAACCGTTGACCTGAGGTTTACGAAACCCCTGCTCTACCAGCTGAGCTACGGTGGCGAATAGGGCGGTGCAAAAATAGCTATTTCTCGATTTTTATGCAAGAGATTTTCAGAAGATTAATTCATAGATAATTGGTTGTTTACCTGTTTCGGAAGTCGGCTTTGCGATAATCTCCCCGCTAAAAAAACCTTTTCCCGTTTATCTGTAAAATCATATATGGAATATAACAATCGGCGACAACCGATTCCCTCTTCTGCCATAATATACAACTCCATTTCATCTCGATACCGTGCTAAAATCTCCTTCAATTCGGCCACTGTCATATCACGCTCCTTTTCCTTTTATCACCAAACCGCAGAATTTGTTAAAGCAGATTTCTAATGATTACTCTTGTTCAGCAACGCCTATATTTTTCATTATCATTCATCGGTTGTATCTGGCAATTGTTGAGCAAAAATATCATGAATTTAATCTCTCAAAATCAACTGAAATTTTTCAAAACCATATGCCGTTAAAAATCATACTGAATAAAAATGGTCGGTAGGAAGAACCACTTATGATAGGTATAGGCCTCCCGGTTAGCTAATCGACCTGTAACACTGCCCAGAAATCCGCGACTCACTTCTACTTCACTGCCCAATCTCCAATGTGAATTAATCTTATAAGCGACTTGTGGTTCAGCCTGAAAGGAATATCGTGTTTTGGCTATTTCGAGATCCTCCTTCGGCCAATAAGGATTAGAAATGTCATTGATCCAAAAATCCAAAAATCCATTTAAAATCAGTCTGCGATGAAATATCTCTCCATACCAGACAGTGGTGTATTGCCAATTAATTTTGAGCTTATATTCTTTTTTAAATAAAAATTCACTGGAGAACTGGAATTTGCCAACTGCAATATTCCCCACATTTATTCCTGCCAACCACACTTGTTTTATGGGTTCACTTCCATCATCATACTGCACCGTAAAGTTCAGTTGAATTTGTTTCCATTGTGTTATTCGAAAGTAACGCATGAATTCAAAATACACATCGCTCAATCCCCCGCTCTTTCGATAGCGATCGAAATTGAGGTCCATGAAACAAAACGAATACCCCAGACGGTCGAAGGCCAGAAATTCCTGCGTGACGGTAGGATGATCGCGGCGGAAATCGTAATGCAACTGGAGGTTCAGGGAGGGAGTATCTGCCCAGCCTGAAGTCACTAACAAAAAATAAAAGATCGCAAAAGCAATACTGTTCTTTTTCATTAATGATAATATTTACATCAGCACATAGCGAATGATAAACAAGACAGCGAATAGCGCAATGAGCCAATGCACTTCTTTTCTTCGTCCCGCTAAAAATTTAACAACAGTGTAGGAAATAAAACCGAAAGCGATTCCCTCTGTGATACTGAAACCACTCAACGGCATGACGACGATAGTCAAAAAAGCCGGAAAAGCTTCACTAAAATCTGACCAGCGAATTTTCGCTACACTTCCCATCATCAGGCAACCTACAATAATCAGACTGGGAGCAATGACCGGGTAAAGTTGTAATGCTAAAGTTCTCCCATCGCTTAAGGTCATTTGAAAAGGGTAAGGACTGCCGATCATCGCCACCAGTGGTGAAAAAAACAGAGCGATGATAAAAAAGCCGGCGGTTACCATATTGGCCAACCCCGTTCGTCCACCCTGTGAGATACCAGCGGCACTCTCAATATAGCTGGTGACAGTTGAAGTGCCAAGAATCGTGCCGACCACCGTGGCAATGGCATCGGCTTGAAAAGCTTGTTTCGAACGAGGTAGGGAACCATCTTCTTTCAGAAAGCCACCTTTCTCACTCACTCCAATTAAAGTTCCCAGCGTATCAAAAACGTCCAGAATGAGAAAGGTAAAGATGATCGTGATACTGCCCAAATTCAGAGCTTGGCTGACATCCAGCTGGAGCAGAGTCGGTTTCAGTGAGGGGGGCAGAGATATGAATCCCTGAAATTGAACAATTTTTAGAAAGAAACCCACTACAGCAGTTATGGCAATTCCTATTAAAATACTGCCTGGAATCTGCCGGGAGGAGAGGATGGCAATCAAAATTGTGCCAAACAAAGTAAGTAAAACGGGTGCGCTTTTCAAGTTTCCTAATTTGACCAGAGAACCCGGTGCATCGACCACCACTCCTCCCCATTGCAAACCCAAAAAAGCGATCAATAGACCGATACCGACGGCAATAGCATGTTTCAATGAATCCGGAATGGCTTTAACGATACCGCTAATCAGCGGAGTAAATGAGAGAAGCACAAAAATAAATCCAGAGATAAAATTAGCTCCCAGCGCTATTTTCCAGGCATCGTTAGAGAATTCTTTTCCCAATGTAAGGGTGATCAAAGGAACGGCCGCAAAAGCAAAGAAAAAATTATGTCCCATGGCAGGGGCCTGAACAATGGGATAGTTCGTCATAATTCCCATGAGCACAGTTCCAATCAGTGCAGATAAGCAGGTGGCGACAAACACCGCTCCCCTATCCATTCCACAAGCAGCCAAGACTGCCGGTTGAACAAAAATAATATAAGCCATGGTTAAAAAAGTTGTGGTTCCGGCTAAAAATTCAGTTTTAGGATTGGTATGATTCTCAGAGAGTTTAAAAATTTTTTCCAGCATCGCTGCGTCCTCATTGATAAACTCACAAAATATATGATCATGGAGGTTAAATATCAAGACTTCAATGCCAGATAAAGCACTCCGATTTTGAATTTTTTTGCATATTCAATAGTTGCTGGATCTCATTCAGATGAAATAATTTACCTTTATCGATGCCAGAACAGATTTGCCGAAGCTGTTTCCAGCGATAATGCGATTTCATGTTTTCCCTCCAGAATGGAAAAGTACGACATTGTAGAGGACGTGCATCATAAATCATACACCGATTATCTTTTAGAAAAATGCAAGCATCATCTTCCTGTTCTTTCAACCGATAACCATTCGAATCCGGGTGGCAAAACTGCTGTATAAACAAATCGACCCCCATATGGAAGGCCTGGGACATTTCAGATATTTCCATCCGGGACACTTCCATCTTCCCTCCCGGAAGACGACAACAGTTTCCGCAATGAGTGCATTCAAAATGTAGACCCAGAGCATAGAATTTTTCTCCACGATTCATCGCAAATCACACCTGCATAAAACTCATAGAATTCAATCTTAAAAACTTATTCCAATCCTGTGAGCGAAAAGCCCTCGATCTTCTTCATTTTTGATAAAGTTTAAACAGCATCATTGAACAATACAATCAGCTTTTATATTTCTTAAATTTATTTTTTCACTCATTTATTTTTTCCCCTTGAAAAAATCTCAGATTTTTCGGATTTTCATGAATCAATATCACCTCAAAAATGAAGGAGAGAGCATTGATGTCAGAAAAACCGGTTCATAGCAGTATGTTCCGCTGGCGACGCTTCATCAATTGGTTTCCCATGGGATTGACCTATGCTTTTCTGTATATGGGCAGATATAATCTAACCGTCTCCAAAAATGCCCTGGGCGACCTGATGTCTAAATCTGATTTCGGAATTATTTTTTTCTGGGGCACTTTAACCTATGCGTTTTCTTTTTTAATTAACGGCCCTTTGACCGATCGGCTGGGCGGTCGCAAAGGGATGCTGATTGCCAGCTTTGGGGCCGGAACTATGAACCTTCTGATGGGGATTTTTCTTTATTTCATGCTGATGCAACAGATTAGTGTACACTTCCTGGTGATTATCTTTTCAATTTTGTATGCCATGAACATGTACTTTCAAAGCTTTGGGGCAGTATCAATAGTCAAAGTGAATTCCCATTGGTTCCACATCCGGGAACGAGGAGTATTTGGTGGTATTTTCGGAATATTAATTTCCCTGGGAATTTATTTTGCATTTGATTGGGGCAATGCCATTGTTGCCGCGACCCAGGCTACTGTAGCCTCCGGCGATCTGAACTGGCTACAGGAAGTGCTCCGACAGATGACCAGAGTGAAAGGTGACATGAACGAAACCTGGTGGGTATTTCTTATTCCCGCTATCATCCTGTATGTTTTTTTCTTCATCGAATACTTCATTCTGAAAGATTCTCCGGCCGGTGCTGGTTACAAAGATTTCGACACCGCCGATGCCTCTTCCGGCGAAGAACATCTAACGTTCAACACTACCCAGATTATTAAAAAAATCTTAACCAATCCCATCATCATTACGGTGGCCTTTATCGAATTTTGCACCGGGGTTCTCCGAAATGGTGTTATGCATTGGTATCTCATTTATACCAAGGAAAATTTACTGCCGGCCGCTCAATTCATGCTCGACAACTGGGGTTTAATTCTGATGATCGCCGGTTCTACGGGTGGAATGGTGGCCGGATTTCTGTCCGATAAAGTATTCGGTTCGCGGCGGGCACCGGTCGCTGCCCTATTATACGGCTTAATTTTTCTGTGCACGGTTGGGATGACTTTTTCGTTAAGTCCGGAGTTGCATCCATTGATCCTGGGCAGCATGGTGACGCTCATTTCCTTTGCGGTAATCGGTACACACGGCATGCTATCTGGAACAGCCACCATGGATTTTGGGGGCCGAAAAGGAGCCGCTACCGCCGTGGGTTTAATTGACGGATTTGTCTACCTGGGAACCGGGTTTCAATCCATTTCCCTCGGTTTTATTACTGAATGGAACTGGGCTTTCTGGCCGATCTTTTTAATTCCTTTTTCTATCATCGGATTAACCCTGCTGGTGCGCATCTGGAATGCCTTTCCCAAAGGCAAAACAACCGTTCATTAAAATTTTAAGGAGAAGCCATGGATAAAAAAAATTTTGACATTATCATTCTGCTTGGCCGGCCAGCCGCCGGTAAATCAGAGGTCATAGATTATTTGAAAAAGACCCCACTGGCCGAGCGTCAGGAACGCTTTCATATCGGAAAATTTGAAGAAATTGATGACTTCCCCATGTTGTGGACCTGGTTTGAAGAAGATGCCATTCTGGAAAAAATTTTGAAAAAACCCCGACTATACACCGACCAAAAAGGATATTTTCTTTATGAATATTTCTGGCATTTGCTTATTGAGCGGATCAGTCTGGACTATTCTAAAAAAATGCGTGATCATCCAGATTATCACTCAGAATTTACCAGTATCATCGAATTTTCCCGCGGAAGCCAACACGGCGGTTATAAAGCCGCCTTTCCTCACCTGTCGGATGAAATACTTAAAAAAGCGGGTATTGTCTACATCGATGTTTCATATCAGGAATCGCTGCGAAAAAATCGTCGCCGTTTCAATCCCAATCGACCGGATAGTATCTTAGAGCATGGTCTTCCAGATCATAAATTAGAGCGGCTGTACAAAGAAATCGATTGGGAAGAAGTGAGTGCAAGTGACCCGAATTTTATCCCGATTAAATCCTACAAAGTTCCTTACGTGGTTTTCAAGAATGAACCAGAAATTACCGATCAGCCACAAAAATTGGGCAATGAACTGGAAAAAATCCTGCAGCGCTTATGGGATTTGCAAACGAGTATGGCTCACTCTAAAAAATGAAAATTAGACCATCGCACAAAGCTTTTAAATTTCCGTCACGAAGAAAAAAATCCTTCACTAATTTTTGACTTGAGGGATTTATAAAAAATCAGTAAGAATCACATACCAGGAATCAATTCTATTTTGCAAAATAAAAACCAAACCAAACAGTGCGAGGGGTAAGTCGCACGGCCGGCAAGGGTAACCGAATGTAATTGAATTCATCTTTCCAGAACTTTATCAGATTATTTTGACCGGTAGGAATTTTATTCAGGTCAAAGTCCAGACCCAGTATAATTTCGCGGTGTCCATTAAATACATCATTGGCAATACCCTGCACTCCATATCCAATACCAATTCCCCACGGACGTAACCAGGCGGGATAAGAATTTTTCCAGCGCCCTGGCAGAACATCATACACGTTCATGGTAAACCAGAAATTAAAACCCTCATAATCGTCCAACCAGCTTTTGCTGACGGAACTATATTCACCTCTTTTATATTGGGGAGACGGATAATAACTCACTTTAAAGCGAAAGGCTTTCAATAGATCCGGATGAAATTGCTGCAAGGCAGCGAAACTGCTTCCGAGAATGTTACCAATTAAATCATAATAACTGAATCCCCAGGCTTTATAAAATCCATCGGTAATTTCAATCTGCATCATCCAGATAAAGCCAGTCAACGATCCCAACCAGATGGAGGTCGGCGCTGAAAATCCACCCCAGCGGTAAATTTTAGAGGACAATCGACTGATGTAATATGATTCTACCACATGACCCACTTTATCGATTTGCTTATATTCCCGAATATCCCGTGGTCCTTCATGAAAATGGAAAGTAGAGGTCTGGGTATTATACTGCAGATCAGAAATTTTCGCATATCCAAAAGCATCAAAAATCAGGAAACCTCCCACTACCACGGATAGTCGTTTTAGTTTCACATCAGAGGTTTTTTTCCAGGGTGTGCCATCATCTAGGTATGGATAATAAGATTCTCTCTCTGTGGAGTTGGCATTATTTCCGATACTGCTGCTATCAGATAATGTTGTCGATTCTGCAAATAGATTGGAGAAAAGAAAGCTTATTAAGAGCACCCAGCTGATCAGACTTAAAAATTTTTTAAAAAAGAAATGAGATCGTCGCTGCATTTTGACTCCTGGTATAGATGCACTGTGAATGTACTTCTTGAGCAAAAACCATCAACAATTTTTCAGATCAATTTATCATTTCTTTGATGAAAATTTCAGCTGAATTTTTCGGTGACGTCCTCTCCGGTTTTTTTAACAATAACCCGATATTCGAATGGTCGCAGCGTGGGATCTGCTTCGGTATCTATTTTAATCCAGTATTTCCACATCAGGCGCAGACGTCGGCTAATGCGCTTATTGTTCAGGTATTCAATCAATTGGGGATGAGCGCGAATGATAATGCGGCGGTCATAATCAGCGGCCACATAGCGGCGGATAATGCGTTCCATATTGGCCAGGACTGTTCCGGGAGTTGGCACAAAACCAGTTCCCTCACACAACGGACAGGGTACGTTAAAATTATAGATCAGG
>CAYMXZ010000102.1:0-12360 GCA_964394475.1 uncultured Caldithrix sp.
CGACATACCGGCTTGCGGTTTTAAAGGTGCCGCCAGACCGATGTAACTGAAGCGGCGGTCCAGTGATAAAAAACTATAGGAAAAATTGGCTGAAAAATCTTTCAAAAACGGGAGGGCCGCTGGATTATAATAAAATCCAAATCCATGATCGGCCGTCGCGACCTGCGCGTTTCCCATAGCCACACTGCGTGCATCCAGCCCAATTCGCAGAAAAGCCCCGGCATAACCGCCATTCCCCTCTGCCTTGAGCAAATTGAAAAATAACCCTACCAGTAACAGATAAAAAAGACATCGATTCATCATTGACCTCTATGCAAAAAAATTTTATCATTCAGAACGAATTAGCACGTCGAAATTTTTAAGTTAGTTGATCACTACAATCTTACCCCAGGTCACTTCTTTTTCCACTTCAGCCCGGAAAAAATATACTCCATTATCTACCATTCTTCCGTTGTTATCACGTCCGTCCCAGGTAGCAGAGCGGTCGAAGGAATTATTTACTGGTTCTACCTGGTATTCCTGTAGGGAAATCACTTTTTCCATGGCAAAATTATAGATATCGATCTTCACCAATCCCGCATGGGAAATGTCAAATTGAAAGCGCAGAACTGTTTCCCGTTCCGGAGAGAAGGGATTCGGATAGGCATAGACTGCTGGTTTGGGACGGGTGCGTGTGGATACAAAGCTTCGATAAATAACCCAGCTATATCCATTATCATCGCTGGTTGCCAGGCCATCGGCACTGCCCAGCCACAACCGATGCCACGGCGGATTAGAAGGAGAAGTGGCTACGGAATAAAAATCGTCTGTGAGCAGACGTTCACCACTTATTCTATCTTCAATAACCGGAAATTTATACCAGGTCACACCATCATCAACAGATTTAAACACACCTTTTTCAGTAGCAACATAGATCGCTGAATCAAAAAAGGCGATATTTCTGGCAAATGTGCCATCCTGTAATTCATCCTTTAAAAGATTATCCCAGCTTTGTCCGCCATTTTTTGTTCGACTAATGGAATTAAATTCCTGTCCACCAGTGGTGAGTGTTACCGCCCAGATACTGTTATCCCAGGGATTATGGGCCAGGGCAATCACCCAGTTACCTGAGATTCCCCCCTCCACTGGAATCTGGTTTAACCCGACCTCAAATCGCTCCCAGGTCTGGCCGCCGTCGGCAGACTTGCTGATGCCATTCGCAGTGCCCACCCAGATATTTCCGCTTTCAGCCATTACCGAAAATCCACGATGATTCAGGTAATCCAGGGCGCTGAAGGGCAAGCCATCGGTGGTTATAACTTCCCAGGACTGCCCCTTATCCAGGGAACGGCGAATGCCCCCACCAAAACTGGCAATCCATACCTGACTGTCTAAGATAGCGATATCATACGTAATATTCTGGACATGGGTGGTGGTGGGTCGCATGCCACCCATGGTATCTGTTCGGGCATCTTTTGGTTGCGGGATATACACCCAATTCGAACTATCGGGATGCCGGTAGCGCAATCCTCCACCCGCCGAGAGTGATTGATCTTCCTGGACCAGCGTATCGTAACCGGTGGCAATCCAGACTGTTCCGTCGCTTGAGACGGTCAAGGCAGAGATACCGCCCTTCCCACCATATTCAGCGGGAGTGAAATTCTGCCAGGTTTCTCCTAAATCCCGAGAACAACTGAGACCATAACCTGTTCCCACATAGATTTGACCATTGTACCAGCACAAATCGGTTATACCATTTCCTATCAGACCATTGCGATTGGGATTACCGATTGTCAGTTGGAAATGGGTGCTCACCTGCGATATAGAGAATTGGGAAAATAGCATTAAAAAAATTATCATCAAAAAGTGGCATGAAACTTTCATATTTACACAGGCTCCTTTCAATTTCTCACCCACACACTATCCACCCACACCGTCGATTCCTGATTTACACGGTCAAGCGCATAGAAAGAAAAGCGATACTTACCGGTCAGAACGCCGGGAGGAAGCAGAACAGTAAAAGAGAAAATACCATCCCCCGCAATTTTATCACCAGCATATTGCAATTGATCTGGATCACCCAGAAACGGTAAACCATTATCCCACATAAAAAACGGGTTTCCATTATTTGCCAGAGTGCCATCGGGTTTCAGCGAAAAATAATAAACCGCGTCAATATCTTTCAGGCTCTGGCGATCTTTAACCCGAATAGAAATTAAAGTATCAATGGGATTCGAACCAGACGGTGGAAGAACCAATGTATCCGGTACCTGAGAATCCCACAAATGGGGAGGTGTATTTTCAAAATAAACATTTTGTGATAATGGTAAAGATCGTTCACCGGAGCGATCCTCAGCCAGGAATTTCATTTCGAAGTTACCTTTTCGTCGCACCGCATAACTGGAATCAATTATTTGCTGAAAAATAGAAAAATTATTCCCCGGATTAAACAGGGTATCCTGGAAAGCCGGAGTTGCATATCCGGCAGTAAATCCCTGCAGAAGCACCCAGCGGACATCATTTATTCCATCGCTATCATTTACGGTTACTGAAATAGTGGTGGGTGGCATTCCGGCTCTGATGCTATCGGGAAAGGAAAAAGCTAAAATTTCAGGCGGAGCATTTGATAAAACTTCCAGTGGCTGAAGTGGACTCACTTTCGTTTCATTCTGGCGAGAAACAGCGACAATTTCCAACCAGTAGGTATCAGAGGGGACTGTGATTTCACTGCCAGCGATTTGGCGAGAATAAATTTGATCGAAGGCAATGACATCACCCGAATGCTGATTCAGAGCATTCCCATCGTCCAGCATTTCAAAATTTAAACGGGTAGTTCCCTGAGAATCTTTCAGCCGCATAGAAACCTCTGCGATTCCCGCTGATCCCTCCGGATGAGTAACTTTGGCAGTGAACAGGAAAGGTCGGCTGGATCGGTTATTTAACACCAGCGGGAAATAGAGGTTTGAAATATCAAATGTTTCAGGATTCGCAATGATCACCTTTTCCTCCTGGCATCCGCTGAAAATGATGAATAACCCTAATCCCATCCCAACCAATAGACTAAGATAAACCTTCATGAATAGTGCTCCTTTACTCAGCGCCGCTTTTTTCCAAAAAGAAATAAAGTTACGACCATATCTATAGAATTACATTAAAAAAAACAGTTAATTTTCAGTTGACTTTTTTAATACCAGAGCCAACCATTCTCCGTGCACAAATTTTTCTATACATTTGAAATACTTACTTGCTTCCTGCAGTATTGAATTTTCATCAACAACCAGCAAACCAGAAAGAATTAATAATCCCCGGGGTCGGAGTTTCATGGCAAGTTCTGGAATCAACTCCATAAGAACATTTAGATTAATATTGGCCAGGATGATATCAAAATCGGTGGTAGTAATCATTGAGAGATCACCGCATTTAAATTCGATATCATCCACTTTATTAAGCCGTGCATTATGCTGAGCATTCTCGATGGCTTCAGGTTCAATGTCGCAGGCCAAAACCTGGCTGGCATGTAATTTTTTCGCCAGAATGGCCAGAATGCCCGAACCGGTTCCTACATCCAATACGCGAGCGGCCGATGGCACATATTTCTCCATGGCACGAATCATGAGTTGAGTGGACTCATGACTTCCCGTGCCAAAGGCCATTTGGGGATCAATAATCAGGCAAATTTCATTTTTTTTCAGGTTGGGTAAATCCCAGGGCGGAGCTACCCAGATTCGGGAAGTAACCTTAATAGGTCGAAAATATTTTTTCCACTCAGCCTGCCAATCCTGTTGATCATAATGATAAAAAACAGCAGAGTCTACGTCCAGGGAAGGAAGCAGGTTTTTCAGCTTATGTATAATTGATTTCTGCTGAGATGCAGATAGCGGTTTAGAAAAATATATCCGCCAGTGGTCTGGAGAACATTCTTCGATCCCGGCACAACCACTCTGGAAAAATAAGGCAGACAGTAAATCTCTATCAAAATCAGAAACAGAAATTTCTATTGTCGAATATTTTGCTGGTTTTCTCACCACGATTTGCATTCCTTTTGAATGATGCTTTCAGGGGAGTTCATCGTAAATCACTTTCAGCAGAACCCTTCCCACGGCTTGCAGGCTCTGGGGAGAACATTTATCAGGAGTATCTTCCAGGGTATGCCAGTAGCGGTGGCTTTTGTCGGGATATTCAAAATCGATGATATCAATAGCCGGTATTCCACCCTGATTTAAGATGATATGATCATCCGATACATAATTTCGCACTTCTGGAAGGAACTGATAGATTCCCAATGACGCGGCAGTTGACCATACTTTTTCTACAATCTCGGGAGCAAATTGCTGGGAATAGCCTTCGATTGGCAGTTCCAGCTCCGCATCACCCACCATATCAAGAAGAATAGCGTAGCGAGGAAAAAAACGTGTGTTGGTTTGAATAAAATGGCGGGAGCCCAAAAAATAATTACCCAGATCTCCCTCCTCTCCATAATCCTCTCCGTCGAAGAAAATGATATCCACTCCCACTGCCGGTGCTTTTTTTTGTAGATGAGCGGCAATTTCTAACAACACAGCAACACCGCTGGCACCATCATTAGCTCCCAGGATGGGCAGATGCTGTTTAGCCGGTAATTCCCGGTCGGCTACCGGCCGGGTATCCCAGTGGGCACAAAGAATAATCCGCGAGGCCTTCCGGGGATAAAATGAACCAATAATATTATACATGGTGAGGGTAATTCCCCGAACCGCATCATAATGTATGAAAGGCTGCACCTCCACCACTGCCCCATAAGTTTCTAATTGATTTTTTAAAAGTTTCAGTGCCGCCGAATGTCCCTCTGAACCCGGATAACGAGGACCTAAATTTGTTTGCATCAGAAGGAATTTAAATGCATTCTCTCCGCTGAAGGAATCTTTGGCGACTGGAGTATCATACCAACCAAGATTAAATAGAATGATACATACAAAAAATGGGAAAAGAAGATTGCCCGGTAGTAGGCGGTGAAGAGTAATTTTGAAAGTCTTGCTTTTAAGTTTCGGATTTTTCATCATCTATCACCTTTAGCGAATGGCGATGTTGACATTAATTCCAAATTCAAAGTAAGAATATTTTCCGGTACGCTTGGTGCGATTGGACGAATATTCAACAAACATTGAACCATTAACTTTCTGACTGAAGCGATAAGTAGCCGATGGTTTTAATTTAAATGAACTATTTTTATCTTGTTCGATGAATTCATTGCTGCTGAAACCACTGCGGCGTGCGTAAGAAACATCATTGGTTTTTCCCACCGTCATACTCACCTGTATTTCATTTTTCAACGTTTTATTTTTCAGGAATGGTAAAGGCAGTTTGAATCCCGTCGATTTGGAATACGACATGGTTATATCAAAACCATTGCGGAGCGATTTGTTATCGCCACTGGTCAAACTATATGTATAGGTTGAACTGGTCGTATAGCGAATATTTCCGGTAATTCCCCATTTGGTGGAGATATTCATTCCCAACAGCGGGGAATAATTGTTGGAATACCCCCATCCTGTTTTTGTTTTCACATCCCCATCAAACCGGCTGCTTTCATTGGTTTTTCCACTACGGGCATGTTCTAACTGAATAGAATTCGTGAATTTCTTGAAGAAAAATAATTTTTCCACTCCAGTCAAACGGAACTGCCAATCAGGAACAAACTGATACCAGCTTTTCTTATTTTTATCCGGATCATCGCCAGTATAAAAATAAGTGCTGGAAATGTTCTCGGTTTTGAGCTGGTTGTTATCAGTCAGATCCTTCGAATAATTATACTTAAAGGAAGAAGTGAGATTCTGAATAATGTCAAAATTTAAACTTCCATTAATCACTTTACCATTTTTAATTGATGGCAACCGTTCAATTTTACGAAAAGTGGTATCAGTTCCTACTCCGGGGTCTCGGGAGAAGCCAAGCTGATGCTTAAAGGTAGGCATATCAGCCACATTAAAATAGCTGTAATTATCTCTTAACTGATAGTCTAATCCCAGTGTTTTCCAGGCCTTAAAAAATCGCCAGACCAGTTTCAGGGGATTCACGGCAGAAAGAACTTTGGATTTGGAAGCCCCTGCTGGAGTGGATTCAGGTGGAGGAGAAGATTTAGTGCCTTCTTCAGGTGTGGGCGGTTCTTCACCAACTTTCTCTCCCTCCTCCCGTCGAGTCCGGCTGCTTTGACCCGGAAGATTGCGAGGGCTACTGGTGGTCGGTTTTGTCTGCACCTGCCGCTTGCGAGGATCATAAATTTTTAAGGCTAATGTGGAAGGCTGCACATTCACATTAAAGCCAGAAGTGGTCTGCAAACTGCTATTTCGCTCATTGGTTTTGACATTGCTGAGATTATAGTTAAAACTCGCCGAATACTTAAAAGTCTGCGTCATCCAGCTAAACCATTTGGGATTATAATTCGCATTAAAATTCTGATTCATGGTCTTATCCACGCCGAAATCAAAATCAGTAACGATCGCTTTCACCAGATCTTCGGCGCGGTATCCTTTCAATTGCCCATCCGATTGAAAATCCCTCCCAAAAGTGAACGATAGGCTGGGCATCAAACTATAAGCCAGCGAAAAACGACGACTGGAAGTGGTGGTGACCGTTGTTCGGGCTGATTCTTCCAGCCGGGACTTGCTAATGCTTTCATTATCACGAATGCTTACTGTAAAATCCAGAGAAGAAGGTGTATAATATATTTTCTCTTTCGCTAAAGATCTGATAATAGGTCCGTTGCCCAACCATCGGAAAGGCTGAAAGGCATTTTCTCTTCCAAAAGGAACTTTCACCGCCACCTGCCCGCTAATGGATTCATCATCCATAATATCATTTCGTTCATCACTCCCAGTTTTCTGGCTCCAGTCCGCATCTACGGTAATCATATCGACCGAATATTTCAGATACCATGGGGACAGTTGTCCGCCCTGACGGGAGATGGTTGCCCCGAGCGAGGTCGATTCTGACAATCGCGAATTCTTTTCCAGCTCCGGACTTAATTTACTCCGGCCAAAAAACTGATCCAGTTTCTCAGTAAAACTGCTGGGCCGGTAAAGAGTCAATTGATCGCTATTATAGAAATATTTCGGAATGTTACGGGTTCGAACAAAACCTCCTGAGATCGGAATCGAGAATCCCCAGGAGGAAGGTAAAAATTTATTGAGACGCAAACTTACTCGATAATCCTGGCGTTCAGTGGTGCTTCCGCTTCCAAACTGATCTTCGATACGACGGAAATCGGCATCCACCACTTCCCATTGTGCCCGAAATGATCCGATATCAGCCAAGGTCATGTCGGCCATTAATCGCATGGCGGTGCCTTTATCCCGAAATACATCCGTCACCCGCAGTTCGTCAATCCAGATTTCGATTCCTTCCAGAGCGAAATTTCCTTTATTGCGGGCGCCAATTACCATATAGTTGATATTGCGTAAATTGGGTTGACCAACCACCTTAAAATATTGTTCCGGATTATTGGGATTAACGCGGTAATAATAACCGGTGGCTGAATCGCCAATAAAGAATTGATCATTTTTCGTTTTAGCCAGATCATCCAGCACAATGTCCAGGTGATTTCTGGGATCCCAGCCGGAATAAACTTTACCGCCCACTTCGTAATAAATTCCCTCCGCGGGTCCAAAACGCATATAAAATTCCAATGGCGGATCCATCAAAGGTAAAACTGGATCACCATGCACGAATAATTTTAATTTTTTATAATTAATCAGATTCATTTTTTCATAGAGCTGTTTCTTGGCTTCCATCCGGGCGCCGGGATCTAATCGCTTTAACTGCATGACCAGAGATTGCTCTTTGCTGATGGCGCGAGTAATACGATCCTGAATGCCTGTCACTCCCGGCGGTGATTGATATGATTGAGGCGGTTCGGCATTCTCTTCGGTATTATATACCGTAATACTGAATAAACTGTCATCCAGCACAAAAGGAGAGGTTTCACTGGCAGCCACTCCGACTTCCTCCCATTCATTCCCCACGAAATCGAAAGTAGCGATGCTCACTCCATGATATAATCCATCAGGGGACAATTTATTCAACCATAAACGCACATAATATATTTCCTGAAAACTGGAATCCGGATCCCCAACCACCAGATCGCGATCATATGCTCGAATGGGAATGCGATATAATTTCCATCCCTTGGAAGTGCGTCCATCAATATATGGATGGGTGCTATCCGCCAGATCAAAACTATAGGTGAAGTATTCATTCGCCAGATTCAATCCGCCGTTGCCATCCAGGTCTTCGGTATCCGGATATTTGGCACCCTGCGCTTCCCCATTGCCTTCTGTACCATTGATTTGCAGAAAGGGCGGATTACTGTTTTGAGGCGCTGCCCAGATATCCCACGGATCCGCGTTGGGTTGCCCGGCCGGTATGCCATCCAATCCCACATCCTCATCCAAATCAAGCAATCCGTTCAGATTAATGTCTTCCGTATTTAGATTTCCTAAGGAACGTTTACCATCGAAAGTAAAGGTACCTTCTCGGATATAAAAATCTTCACTGATTTTTCCAATATCGATATTCACCTGACCAACGTTACCTTTAATCCACAACTCAATAAATTTGGTTTTCTTCTGATCAGGGAAATTTACTGTACTGCGCATAATTCCGCCCCAGGCACGATCTATGGGGATAGAATCATTCTTCCACTGTAAGACCAGTACATTGGTGGTAGTACCCGTCTGAGCGTTTACATCTCGATTCGGCCAGATATCCTGGATCGGCACCTGTTCATAGGGATTATACCAAAACATGCGAAGACGGCTGCGGTCCATGCGGTACATCATTGTATCCACAGTTCGGTCAATTCGATAATCGATATTCGTACCCGGGATAACAAATCGTAAAGGAATAGAAGCAGGAGACCAGGTACGGTAAATAATTCCCAACGGTGTCGTGCGTTTACTACCTTCAAAATCATCCAGATAAGCCACGCCTTTATTTTCTCCCAGCGCTTCCTCATTAAAGGTATTTGGATTGGGATTAACCTGGGCATACTCGGCTTCAATCTTTAATCGCGATTCGGCAGAGGTTTCGATGATTGGGAGACGGTCCATCATTTTAGTGAGAATATTCGGTCGGAAAGTCAGAGCCGTGTTTATATCCCAGATAAAATTTCGCACCGGTTCCTGTCCGATTCGCACCCGCTGATCCAGAGTCGATTTATTCAGATATAAGCCGGTCATACCAATAAAACCACGATCACCGAACGAATATTCCAGTCGGCCGCCCAATAAGGTTTTTTTATCCAGTTGAAAGAGACTACCTCTTTCATATTCAATTTCCACATTGGCATCGGCTCGCCGGGCTTCAGGTGCCAATAATTGCAAAGTACCGCTGAAATAATCAATGGTGTAATCTTTATCTTTCTGCAGTTCACGGCCATTCAGTTTGACTACCTCCGAACCTTCCAGCACATTAAATCCTAAATTGAAATTTGAAGTCACAGAACTGGTGGTAATTTCAATATCGAACTTATGTTCATCCAGTTCGACCGTTCGATTCTTAATATCATAGATCTTAACGGCTAAGGAAGTATCGATTTTAAAGTTACTGTTTGGCGATGGATCAAATGGAGTAATGGAAGGAAAGATGAGATATCCATTGGATAGATCTAAAACATTGCCATTATTGACATCAATTTTTCTGTCCCCGCCATCGATTGGTCCTCCCTGTTCATCCAGGCGGTCCAGACCCATTAAATATACAAAGGATTTATTGGGCGGAACTGGCTGGACATCCACATCCTGACCGGTTTTGGTATAAAGAATTTTCAAATCGAATCCATTTTTGGAGATAGAAGATGCACCCAGGTTGTACACATTGCGCATGGTTAACCGCCAGGTTCGGTAGCGCGGATTCGATCCCTGGGCGCGAATTAATTTCAGAAGGACAATCGCGGAGGTGTCCGTTACTTCATTAAATAGATCGCCTTGCTTTGTGCCGCCGTCGGTGACATAGGAAACCGCCACTACATCATTTTCATTGACGGTCTGATTTAACCAGAAATATCCTCGATATTCATCATAAAAATATTCATTCTCTTCTAATTTCTTAAAATACCCGTATTCCTGCACCCCGTTAATCACCTGCAAACTGGCCAGAGTGTCTGGAGTATAGATCGATTTATCGGCATTTAAGACTGCCCATCCCTGACGGGTCTTGGGATCATTCGGTCTGGCGGTAAGCCACACATCCAGTTGTTTAATCCGGCTTCCGGGATCTGTCACCAACCATTGCATGGTTTCCGGAATATAGGATGATTCAAATCTGGCCGCATAGGTACTGTCCAGGAAGAAAAATCGGTCGCGTACATAGTCATAATCTTTGACGCGAAAAGTATTTTCGGCGGCACTGCCGGTTTTCGTCAATTTTTGCTTTTCACCTCGCTGTAGACTGGCGATTCCGACAAAGCTCAGATTGCCCATTTGCATACTGCTTTTCAATCCAAACAAACCCTGACTTTTTGAACTGGCGGATACATAATTGGTGCTGGGCAGAGAAAGCGATACGTTTCCCGCCTCGATCGTTTGAATAATTTCATCCTCATCGCCAGTATAGGTAAGGCGCAACGTATTTTCAAAATCGAAGGTGGCTTCGCTGTTCTGGTCAACTTTTACACTGACTTTATCACCTACTTTTCCTTCCACCTGGAATTGCTGGGTTTGTTTAAAGCGCGGGCTGAAATTTCCCCGTTGTTGGTAGGAGGATACGGCTGAACCTTCGCGGCTTTCCGAACGTCCGGCCAATTCAAAAGATATGTTACCGGTCACCCGTAAGCCTACCCGATCCCCTCCAAAAATCCGCTTGAAAGCTTTACTCTTGATTTTGACCGGAATATTTAGTTCGATACCACTGGTTCCAGCCTGAGTTAATTTACCAACATTCTTAAGAGCAGTTTTTTTCCAGGCCTGTAAATTATCAAATGCCAGACGGCTGTGAATATAAAAATCCAGATCCACTATCAGAGGGAGTCGATGATCTTTCCCATAAAGCAATTCTCGGATCTCGATTCGGGTTTGACTGGTGTCCAATCGAATCTGACGACGAAACTGAGTATATTGTATTTTAAATAGTGTTGAATCATAAAAATATTGAGAGAGGCCTGGATAGTCTATCTCATGCAAAGAGACCACACCGGTAGGTTGGTTACCAGGCTTAAATCCAATGGCCCAGGAGGATGGGTTAAAAACCAAAATCAACCCCAATGCCAGCAATAATCGCAGAGGCGTATTTTTCACAATCAAAGATTACCCTTTTTACGCAATCACCTATTTTATGCTGGTATCAAAAACTCGCTACACACCTCCGCGACTATTTATCAAAATATATTTATTGAAAAAGGATGAAACAAGATTTATCTCCCTGCTTTCAGGGTAGCGCCTCGATTGACTTCTTTGATTTTCTGTAAAGCCAGCTGATATATTTTTTCAACCTGTTGAGGAATGGTCAATTCCGTGGTATCAATTTCTATCGCATCCACGGCTTTCCTCAGAGGGCCATGCAGGCGATTCGCATCATTCCGATCACGGCGCTCAATATCAGCCGCTATTTTATCTAAATCCACCTTGATCCCTTTTTGTTCCAATTCTTTTTGGCGGCGAAGGGCGCGCTGCGGCACGCTGGCTATCATAAATATTTTCAACTCCGCCTGGGGAAATACTACCGTCCCAATATCCCGACCATCCATCACCACTCCTCCTTCTTTTCCCATGGCCTGCTGCTTCTGAACCAGAATCTTGCGCACCAGTGGATTCGCCGCTACTGGACTGATCTTCTGGTCAATTATCGGGGTACGGATCTGATCGGAGACATCCTCTCCATCCATATAAATTACCGTTCTGGAGTGGTTTCGACCAAATTTCAGATCAACCTTTTGAGCTAACGCGGCCACCTGTTCATCATTTTCTACCGGGACGTTAACCTGTAAAGCCTTTAGGGTTACCGCGCGGTACATGGCACCCGAGTCGATATAAATATATCCCAATTTTTTTGCTATTTCCCGGGCGGTAGTGCTTTTACCACTGGCAGCCGGCCCATCAATAGCGATAATAATTTTTTTATCTTTTTCCATCGGGTTCGTGGATCGCTTCATTTTTGTGCTGTTCGGCTAATTTTCGCAATTTTTGTACTTCCTCGGCGGTCAATTTCCGCCATTCCCCGGTTTTCATATCATCGACCCGCAAGCCGGCAAACTCAACCCGATGAAGCTTCTTAATTTGATATCCTAACGTCTCCAGCATGCGGCGAATCTGACGATTGCGACCTTCATACAATTCTATTTCCAGCAGACTGGCGTTATCGATAATTCGGATCTCTTCGGCTCGACAGGGGGCAGTCTTACCATCGTCTAAC
>CAYMXZ010000103.1:0-12324 GCA_964394475.1 uncultured Caldithrix sp.
CTCCGGTCAGACTGGCATTGACGGGACAACCTATGCCAGGTGGACCATCCACTATCAACCAGTCGGCATTCTCCAGTTCCGCTAATTCAACCGCACGTTTTTTTACCTGACTCACTAGCTTGCCGGAATTACCTTCTCCTGGTAGTAGAGTGGCATCTGTAAATCGTCCTCCTTCAATCAATCCTTCATGATAATAACCGGTGACAATTTCCCGCAAGGTAATCGCATTTTCTGGGCAAACCTGAGTACAAAATCCGCACCCTTCACATGCCAATAAATCGATTTGATTATTTTGTATAGCTTTAAACCTGCAATATTTCTGGCATAAACCACACTCTGTACAGAGTGCTGGATCAATGAACGCTTTTTTGCTACCCTGATAAGGATAACGTTTCTGCAGCTGCGGCTTTAGTAATATATGCAAATCGGCCGCATCTACATCTGTATCGGCCATTACTCTTTGTCTGAACAGCATCGAAAGGGCGGCGGCCAGAGTGGTTTTACCTGTGCCACCCTTACCACTGAGAAGAACAATCTGGCGAGGCATTGAAAACGCTTTTTCCACGTTTATCTCCCGTCATCCTTTGGATAAATATTTTCCATTTCTATACTATTACTCTGAGTATATCCTGTGAGCTCGAGGGGAATAATGGAATCATCATTAAATATTTTTCTCGTTTGAAGATGGTAAAGAATTCTGTTATAAAGCAAAAGAATTTCCCTTTTCAGATGCGGGAAAATTCGTACAGCAGCATCTCCACGTGAATAAGCCTCAGCCAGATGTCGATTAAACGGAATCCTTAACAATAATGGGATTCCTTCATTCAGGCAGTAATTGGTAATCAGATTATTGTGGTAAACCGCTTTATTTTCAATGACTGCAAAGGGACGCTGCAGAGTCCGTAATACCTTTACCGCCAGTTTTAAATCATGAAGTCCAAAAGCAGTTGGTTCGGTAACCAGCAGACAGTAATCGGCATCCCGGACCGCTTCGACCATTGAACAAGCGGTTCCAGGTGGAGCGTCCAGAATATTAATTTTTTGCGGATCGATTAATTCCTTTACCTGGCGAATAAGCGGGGTGGTCATCATCTCACCAATAGACAATCGGCCTTCTATAAAACTGTTTTCTTCCGGCAAGAAGTAACCGCAGCGAATAAGGCCAATGGGCTTTTCTTTTTCATGGATCGCCCGTTCGGGACAACTATAGGCACAGGCCCCGCATGAATGACACATTTCCTCAAATAGTAGAATTTTTTGCGGAAGAATCGCCAGGGCATGAAACTGACAGACTTCCACACACTTTCCGCAGAAATTACATTTTTGCTCATCGATTTCTGGAAGAGGACGGAAAGCCGTTCTCATCTGGTTTATCACCGGCTTTAGAAATAGATGACCATCTGGTTCTTCGACATCACCATCCACGTAAACGGCATCTTTAAGGGATATGACCAAACTTGTGGCAATTGTCGTTTTGCCAGTTCCACCCTTTCCAGATGCAATGGCGATAATCACTGCTTCATCCTCTGTTTAAATAAAGATAATGATATATGAATTCTGTTTTACCCATTCAGTTATTCATCCCAGGTAATACCTATACTAAAATCAATGACAATCATCCCTGTGATGTCCTACACACTCCTCGTAACCGCTTAAATCACCCTTTAAGTAACCAATCAGGGCATCTTGAACTCCCATTCCGGGAGCTGTGACCACCTGGATACCGAACTGATTGAACTGAGCGATAGCTCTGCGACCCATTCCTCCGGCAATGATCACATTGGCATTGTATTCTCTCACATAAGCTGGTAACTCACAAGCTCCACCGTGCCCACCCTGAATAGGATTAGTAAATACTTCTTCTCTCAACACTTCCTTTTCATCGTTTACTTCATAAATTAAAAATTTTGAGCAGCGACCAAAATGCTCGGCAACTACAGTTTTATTGCCTGGAAGGTCCTCTGCACTGATAGCAATTCTAATACCCATTCCATTCCTCGCTTTTTTTAATAGAAATTTTTTACTTTTTGATATTTTTATCTTTTTCCAGTCGATCCAGACGCTGATGAATTTCCCGTATGTGTTCTTCAAGCCGGGAAATCTTCTCATGCAAATTTTCATCCTGAGGGTTCAAAGATTCGGCCGAAGCAGACAGCAGTTGCTGTTTATCTCTCAGATTTCGTTGGACCGAGATACTCGAATTTGTATTCGTCGATAGAGATGGATTTGGCAAACGATTTTCTTTGAAAGCCTGAACCTGTTCTCGCACCGATTTAATCGATGCTTCAATGATTGGGATTCCCGCTTCCGTCAATACTCTATAAGCATTCGGACCACAGCGACCGGTAATAACGGCCTGTGCTCCCTTTTCCAGAACAAACTGAGCAGATTGAATCCCCGCCCCCCCATCAGCTTCCACATTTGGATTCATAAAGGATTGGTAAGCGAATGTATCGGAATCAACGATGAGAAAATATGTAGCCCGTCCAAATCGAGGATCCATCATGGAATCCAGACTGTCACCTGCGGCTGAAATGGCAATTTTCATTGGTCTCATCCTTTTATTTTTTTACCAAATTATTTACCTCGATTTACTACCAGTGATTTCCTCGTCGTCTTCCCCCTTGTCCTCCGTAGCAATGTCCACGACCACCACCTCGGGGAAAACCTCCTCTTCCCACTCCATAGATATGAGAAATATCTCGAGGTTCATCAGAATAGTCAACCGGCATGGTCGATGGTGCTCGATAAAATCTGGACTTTCGAACTCTACTCCTTGAGGCTGTGTTTTGCCACCTTCCTGCCATTTTGTTAAATACAGAATAAGTCATTTCATTCCTTTCTTTAAATAAAAAATTTACCTTAGATCCATAAAGCTATTTATCTCATACATTCATTACAAAGCCCATAAAATTGAATAACATGACCGGTGATGTGAAATTTATGTTTTTGAGACAAAGCAGTTTCTACCTTTTTCAGGAGTTCGACCTCTTCCTCTACAAAATCATCATAGTCAATAATCTGTTTGCAATTGACGCAGACCATATGATGGTGATGGCCGGGTTTTTGGGAATTTTGCACGAGTTCATAGCGATGTCGACCATCACCGAAGTAAAATTTAGTGATCACTCCCATTTTTTCAAGTAATTCCAGCGTTCGATAAACAGTTGTTAAACCTATAATTGGATATTGCTGGTGAACTCGGATAAAAATATCTTCTGCGGAGAGGTGTTCTTTAGTTCCACTCAGAACATCCAGAATCATCCGCCGGGGCTCAGTAAATCGAAGTCCCCGCTGCTGAAATCGACAATGCCAGGGGCCTCTGGTTTTCATATTAAATCCTTATTGAAAATGGTTTTCATTACTAATATAATGGTTTTTTTAAAAAAGTCAAGCTCCATTTTATTTTCACCTTTTTAACTCGATTGCACTAATCTTCAGAATAAAATGGTTATCCATGATCTTATCTGCTTAAATACACAGATCATCACGGGAAAATAAAGATTAATCTGATATCGATTAAAATAAATGGTAGGAGGTTTATAGCGGGTTGACTTACAAAGAAAAGGGATATAAAGTCAAGGTATTTTTTTGAATTCCAGAAAAAACTTTACCAGGGTCAGTATTTATACGAAAGTCGTTTAAGATTTTGTTTTCGGAAATCCTCCAAATTATAACTCAAAACGAATCGCAGACAGAGGCTATTTCCCCGGGGACCTTTTAATTCTCCCAGGTCCGCCAGAAAAATGTAATATCTTCCTTGCAAAGAAAATTGGGTTCTTCCCAACTTTTCAGGTCTCCAGCCAAAACTGAATCCCGGACTAAAATAAAAATAGCTGATGGATTTATCAGAATAAACCTGATCTGCATCTGGTGGGGAATAGCTATCCACACCAAAGCCGGTGTGCAGGGTCATTTCACTGTGCATCCGAAACCAGAATTTACTTCCCCATTCTAAACCTGCACCGCCGTCTAAAAATTTCTGTGAAGTGAATGATTGTCCCCGGTAACTGAATGAGTAAGGTTCAGATGTTGAAGCAAAGCGCAGGAACAAATACAGGTTGATATCTCTTTGGTGGTTAGCCAACCCACTATAGAATCCAATTTCTGGATGATTCCCAAGACCTCTAATTCCTTTACTTTGCGGCATCCAAATGCCACCCGATAATCCATAATAAAAATAATTTGAGTTGATCACCGCGTTTACTTCTTGCCAATAATATCGTTGAAGATCGGAACGGTTGTAAATGATCGACTGGAGCTTTAGAAAGGTAGAATCAAATTCCCCCATAAAATGTTCAGCTAATAATTGTTCTATTGTATTTTTCGCTGAACACTGATACGCTTTTTCAGCCAGATATACTGTAAAACTGTCGAACACTGCCTGAGCTGAATCCAAGGGGGATGCAAAAGTTTTTCCCTTTTCAGTTTTTACCTGAGTCAATTCAAATTGATCTTTATAATCTAACAGATAATAAATGATCCGATGATCATATATTCGTTCGTCAAAATGCCCCTGCTGGATGGCCAGCAGCAGCAGGGTACGGTTGATCAATACATTGGTTTGACAATTTTCCTCCCAGTAATCAAGCAAATAAAGTACGGTATCCAGGTGTGATTTCTGATAATATTCAGGTATGAGTAATAGACAGTTATATCTTATTTGCACACAGTCCAGCCATCGGTATTTCATTAAGCGTTCTGCCTGGCTGTTCGTTTAAGCAGGGAACAATGAAAAGCCAAGAAAGAACCATAACACATAAAATTTAAATCGATAATACAGCCGGCGTTGAAGATTGAGGAAACTGGATGGCGAAAAAATTGACGTGGTAAAATTTACCCCCAATTTTTTATCCGGTAGGAGAAAGCATGAAAAAAACTTTTAGGGCAATTCCGGCGGCAATGTATGCTAATATTAGCCCCATGGCGCGGATGATCATTTTATTGTGGTGCTGAATCATAATGAATGAAGCAATAGCCATATTTATGGAAATGATCAGGTAAAGGTATACCATCTCGAATTCAAATCCCTATGTCAATATTCCAAAATATACATGCGAAAATTATGAATACGATTGCCTAAATCACATCAAATAAAAAATTTATTTTAAAAAGCCCCGATCGAAAGTCGGGGCACCGAAAAATAGATATTCTGAAAATTTTACAAAATTAACCGATAGAATTCACCAAATTGATGAAAACGAATTTACTACTTATTCATTTTCATTCAGCCAGTTTTCAAAGGCAATAAAAGAATAGTCTCTTCCTAAAAAATCCCGCACCAGATCCGCTGCATCCTTGCTGCCTCCTGGCTCCAGAATCTTCCGTCGATAATCAACAGCTACCTCTGGATTCAGCAGTCCTTTTGCTTTGAAAACACTGAATATATCTTTAGCAATTACTTCCGACCACATATAGGTATAATAAATGGCGGAATAGTCAACCAGATGGCCGAATGTCAGGTGCATATAGGTTTCCGGGACATAGCGGAAAGGTGTATATTGCTGTTGAAGCTTCATGACCATTTTCAACGGATCAAATGAGTCATATTTACGATTGTAAAAATTCAGAGAGACGGCCGCATAAAACATTTGCTGTTTATCATACAGTCCCAATCCGAATTTGCGGGCTTTGTTCATTTTTTTTATCAGTTCATCTGGAATGGTTTCTCCTGATTCATTTACAGCAAAGGTTTTTAAAATGTCCGCGTCCCATACCCATTCTTCAAACAGGATAGAAGGGGTCTCGACAAAATCCCATTCGGTAGCAATTCCTGATAATTTGAGCCAGGGCTGATTTCCTCCAAAAATATGATGAAGTAAATGTCCAAATTCATGAAAAAAAGTGCTCACATCATCATGTTCCATCAAACCCGATGTACCCTCACCACCTGGAAAATTGCACATGAGGACGGCTTCTGGTAATTGCCTTCCCGTGACCCCGGTTAATTTTTGTGACATTTGGGCATGCTTAAATTTATCCTGGCGTGGATGCATATCCAGGTAAAACCGTCCAATGATTTTTTGATCTTGCCAGATTTCATATACTTCCACGCTGGGATGCCAGGCCAAGGTATCTACTTTTTTATAGCTGATATTGTACAATCGGCTGGTGAGATCCAATAAACCTTTTTGAACACGATCGTAAGGAAAATAGGAGCGTATTTCTCTGGCATCCACATTATAAGATTCCTGTTTTACTAATTCTGATAAATAGGTCTTCTGCCAATCCCCTACCTCAGTGGCATTCGGCGATTCTTTTCGCAGTCGAGCCAATAATTCCTCATAATCTTTTTTTGCCCGCTGATCGGCCGCAGTGGCGATGCGGTCAATGAATTCCTGAGCGTTGTCTGGATTTTTGATCATTTTATCTTCGGTAATGTACTCCGCATAATTTGTATATCCCAATAAACGAGCTAATTCATACCGTTTCTTCAGCAAATTATGGAGTGTTTCCTTATTTTTTGGATAAGCACGCTGTCGGTATTTCTGATACAATTCAAAACGGCGGGCATCTGAAATAGCATAAGTCATGAAAGGAATATAGTCTGGATAATCAGTGGTAATTGTTATTTTGCCATCAGGCCTGGCGGGATGACTCTGGATAAAGTCCTCTGGCAAACCAGCGAGCTCCTCCACTGAATGTAATTTTATACTTCGAACATCTTCCCGGATATTTTTATCAAAATTCTGTTCCAGAATCACCAGTTCTTCTTTCAATTTTCGAATTTTCTGGCGGGTAGCCGGATCCTTATCTACTCCGCTGCGCCGAAAATCCCGCAACGTGATGTCAGCAAATCGCCTGGTTTTCGGATCGGCTGAACTCAGATCAATGGCAGCGATAGCGTCAAATATTGGGCGTGAAAGCTGGATTTCAGTCTCCAGATTTGAGAATTTCTGATCATATTCTTCAGCAATTTTTCTAACTTGTGGATCGGGGTGCGCTTGCTGATAGATGCTGGCCAGATTCGCACTGCGATCTATGGCCAGCCAAAGCTCGTTTAAAGGAACCAGTACAGTTTCAACCGTTTTAGGACCGGACTGTTTTTCTAGTTTCTTAAACAAACTCTGAGCATGCTCATAATCGGTTTCACACTGCGCTTGAAATTGAACAACCTCATGCTGTTTTGAAGTTTGTGCTGCTGGAAAATTTATAGATACAGAGAAAATCGCTGCAAGCAACACAAATTTGGAAAAAAATTTCATATCGACCTCCAGTTTATTGGATAATTCAGAAGAGTCGAAATTAACGGAAAAGTATACTGAATGTTACGAAAATTAAAAAATAAGAAAATATTAGGGATTGATAGCATTTCGTTCCAGCAACCATTTACGACTTAGCTCTACCACCCGCAGGGTTAATTCCGGTTTACTGGGATGCATATGACCAGCATCAAGAATCATTACTGTTTTCGGTTTGGGAGTTAGTTCTTGAAATTTTTGCCAACAAACGGTAGGAATTTGGTGATCATTTCGGCCATTGATAACTAAAAATTCACCATGGATATACGGAAGATGCAGAGCAGGTTCGACTGAATGAATCACTGCTGCTGCCATCCAGGCAATAATAGTTCGCGGGATGGCCGATAAAAATTTCAAATTCCCTCTTAATACTTTATAAATATCGACTCCACCATAAGCCATTACTGCCGGACCAAGAGTGACCTGATTACGATCAGCTAAATGATAGATAGCCGGGATAAAAAAGGCACCAAAACTATACCCCAGGACACTGATTCTATTTTTATCAGACCAATACTGTTGTCTGGCCCATGCTGCAATATTCACCACCTGGGCAGGGACTTTCAATACCGATGAATGGATAATGGGGATTTGAGTAATTTTGGTGCCATCATACCAGTAGCGGGGGCTATAAGGATATTGATAGGCAATAATAATATTCTGGCCTTGAGCCGGTATATATTTGAGGCTTTCCCGTCCAATCTCTAAACCGCCTAAAACAATAAGTACTGGTAAACCCTCTGATGGTATGGTGGTTGGAAAACTGATGGTGATAAAAATAGAATCTAACTCCTTACTATATAAGGTGACATCTGAATATATTCTGCTCTCAGCCAGCAATTCCATTCTGGATTGTTCTTCTTTAATCTGTTCTATAAAAAGGATGTCTCTATCCAATGCATTCAGGGGATCTCTCAGACGTTGATAACCGACCCATAAGGCAAACAGGAACAGGAACAGAAAAAAGATCAGGAAAAAAATGGCTATAATTTGTCTAAAAAATCTGAACATAATTCCTTTGAGATCATAGACATATACGCTTCGATGAAATTATCACTGAAATCAAAAATTTCCAAACATATTTCATTAACATTTTGAAAAAGTATAATCTTTTAATAATTTAACCAACTTAAAATTTAGTTTCCAGGTATGAAAGGTTAAACAAAGAAGAAATATACCTTGCAAATATTCGATATTGAAATTCTCTGGCATTCGCTGGAAGTGGTTGCACTTGTTTCCATTATGATGATCCTCATCGATTGGATCGATGTTCGTACCCGAGGGAAAATACCGACCTGGATTTCTCATCACAGGATTTATCAATATGTTATTGCCAGTATTTTTGGATTAATCCCGGCCTGCATGGGATCTTATCTTAATGTATCTCTTTACATGCATGGATATCTGAGCCTGGGAGCGATCGTGGGAGGCATGATTTCCACTACCGGGGAAGCTTCCCTGATCATGTTTGCCGAATTTCCCCGTACCGCTCTTTATCTCCATCTTATTCTTTTAATTAGCGGGATATTTTTTGCTTTTATTACTGACCTGCTGGTTCGGCAATTTAAAATTCCCCATAAACGTGAATGCCATTCGCTGGTCTATCATAGCGATGAAACTTCTGCACTCCATTATTTTCGCTATCATATATGGGATCATTTGCTGAAAAAACATATCTGGCGAATATTTCTCTGGACGTTCTTTGCCATCTGGTTCACTCATATTGGCACCCATTACTTTGACCTGGAGCATTTTATAAAGTCGCATCCACAGCTCATTCTGTTTATCGCGGTTTTAATCGGTCTCATTCCCGACATTGCGCCCCAGTTTATCTTTGTGTTTATGTTCAGCACCGGCTTGATACCTTTCAGCATTTTGCTGACCTCTTCAATGGTGCAGAACGGACATGGGATGCTACCACTTTTATCATACTCGTTGCGGGACAGCATCATCGTAAAAAGCTTTAATGTTATTTTCGGATTATTGACCGGGATTTTGATGATGAGTCTGGGTTGGTAAACTTCTGGGGCGAATTGTTATTTACTCATCTTTTTTTAAGGAAAGATAGGTTAGAAAATCAAAACAATTCATTTTGCATGTAAATGAAGAATTCATCTATTTCCAGCTGGTCTACTCTTCATGCCCCCATTATTCTGGTGGCCACGATTCTGAGTTTGATTTTGTTTGAGGTATATCCCTTAATCGTCGCTGCTTTATTTTCTTTCAGCTTGCTGATTCTCTTCTCAAAAAATGAATGGACTCCCCACTCGCGTTTTGGTACAGGAAATTTCTTAACAGGTATACGTTTGCTGCTGGTACTGCTCATCGCCCTTTTTCACAGACAGATTCCAAACTACATCATAGCCCTCTCCGGTTTCCTGATATTGATTGGGGATGGGATTGATGGTAAAATCGCCCGTCAAAAACACGAAACATCAGAGTTTGGAGAATATTTTGATAAAGAGACTGATGCGCTATTTATTCATGTGTTTTGTATGCTGGCAGTTCTCAAACATGTTTTCGGTCTTTGGGTACTGCTGATAGGCTTGCTGCGTTATTTATTTGTGATATATCTTTTGATCACTGGCAAAAAAGATCGTAAAGAGCGGCGATCTAAAACAGGTCGACACATCTTTGTTTTTGTTAGTTGTGCCGTTAGCATAATGTTTTTGCCTTTCCCGCGCATCTCCATGGTGGTCGCTGTTTTAAGCATGGTGCTTCTACTTTATTCCTTTGGCAGAGATATTCTATGGATACAGTTCGCAAAATAATTTCATGGTTCCAGGGGGTACACCGGCATTATGCATTTTTCTGGTTCGCCCTTATTATGCTGAATATCCTGCTCTTCATGCCGCAAACAATTTTTCACCCTGGTAAGGTTCATTTTTTTCCACTTCCTCCTCTGCATGGCCCACGGGGATGGTTTGATACTTTCCTGTTCTTCCTGCGCAGAGAAAATCAGGATTTCTTTCGAATCATCGCTGAATATTTGCTGATTGTCACCTCATTATTTTTTGTTATTAAATTAAAATATCCAAAACTCCTGCGCCGAATTTTAGTGGCACTTTATTTATTCTTCTTTATCTATCAATGTTATGATTCCATCATGGTTCTGGTTTTTGGAGAATCTCCCATTCTGTACAATGACCTGTCATTATTAAAAGGAGCTTTCTATTTAATCATCGATATCATTTTTACCAGTAAGCTCATAATGCTCATTGGTGTAGCGTTATTAGTGCTATTCGTGATAAGTATAATTTTTTACTGTTTCTCCATTGTTAAGAAAGGATTAGAGAAATGGCAGAGTAAGCGCAGCATGTTTTACGCGGGCATCGGTATATGGGGTTTTGTACTTGTTATGTCCTTGTGGTTTGGTTTTAGAGACTTCCGGGCAGTAGTGCAATGGATTACTCCCAAGATAATCAAAAATATAAAACATTCTTTTGCTTTAAAAAATCTGAAGCGGGAGGTAGAACGGAATCCCGTGGATTCTACTTATTTTGCTTACCAGCACATTCAGTTGCAGCAAAAACCGAATATCTTTCTCATCATGCTGGAATCTTACGGAAAAATTCTGGTTGAACGGGATGAACTTAAGGCTGATTATTTATCTATGCTATCTCAAATGGAAGATTCTTTGCAGCAAAATGGATGGAGAATGGTGAGCAATTTCAGCCAGTCTCCCATTTTTGGCGGCCGCTCCTGGCTCAGTATGGGCACCCTTTTAACCGGCACATTGATTAAAGATGAGGTCATTTATTCTTACTTCATCAATCGAACCAATAATTACCCCCATCTTATTCATTTTTTCAATCTCCAGGGTTACCACACCTATGCGCTGCAGCCGCTGAACCGAACTCGACCAGGATATACCTTAACCAGTTATGAAAAATTTTACCAGTATAAAACATATCTTAATTTTGCCGAACTGAATTTTGATGGACCGGCCTTTGGTTTCCGTAATATACCCGATCAATATAGCCTGAATTATGCTTATGAAACTTACATTAAGAATAATACCGCTCCTATTTTTCTTTTTTTCCTCACGGTAAGTTCACACTCTCCCTGGATCGATTTACCTCCTTACGTCGAAGACTGGCATCTGATCAAGGAAAAATCTAAACAACGACTTAGCAAAGAATATGCGGATACCGAGAAAAAAATAAAAGAAAGCGTTCTTCACCATTTTTCCAGCGGAACCGGATTGAATGAATATCTTCATCATATGATTTATGAACTGCGCATGGTTCAGGATTTTATTCTCAAACAAGTACCTCCGAATAGTATTGTCATTGTTATCGGTGATCATCAGCCACCTATTACGCTGGATCCGAATCCAAGTTTTGAAACCCCTCTGCACATCATTTCCAGAGATGAACAATTTGCTAGCTCATTCGAAAAATTTGGATTTACGAGAGGATTGAAATTAGATCAATGGAGGGGGAAAAGTATAAAGCATGAAGGATTCTATTCCTTGCTAATCCACAATCTGGCCAGAACCTACAGCCAGCTGGATTCTTTACCTCCCTACCTGGAAAACGGGATTCCTTTATCTATAACTCATTGATATTCTATGAAAAGAAAATTGCAGACTCTGTTTTGTAGCTCTAATGATGATATTCAGAAATTTTTTGATGCCAGCGCACCAGATTATAAAGAGCAGCACGGCAATGCAAAAAAATTATTCCACTATCGTCTGACATTGATTCGGCAATTTGCCCGGCTCTCCCAGAATGATGTTCTTTTGGACCTGGGTTGCGGTACGGGCAGCCATTTATTCGCATTAGCTCCTTATATCAAGCAAGGGATTGGAATTGACTTTTCACCAAAAATGATCGAGATTGCCCAGCATCACCAGAAGAATCATCCTGAAATTAAAAATATAAGTTTTCAGATCGATCAGGCCCAGATGCTCGCTACCATTCCTGATCAGTCCATAGATATTGTTTTAGCAGTAGGCGCATTTGAACATATGCCGCAAAAAAAGCACGTTCTGCAGCACATCTACAGGGTTTTAAAAGTCCCGGGTCGTTTATTGTTTATAACACCCAATGGAAATTTTATATTGTATAGATCTATTTCA
>CAYMXZ010000104.1:0-12161 GCA_964394475.1 uncultured Caldithrix sp.
ACACTATGCCGCGAATAATCAGGAATACGAGCGGGATTTTGTGGATGTGCAGGTGAGTGAACGCGCTTTAAATGAAATTTATTTTCCTTCTTTTAAAGCGGCAGTAATGGAAGCTAACGTCCTGGCGGTAATGGCCGCATACAATAAAGTGAATGGTGCCTATTGCAGTGAGAATCATTATCTGCTCGACCAAATGCTAAAAACCCAATGGGGGTTTAGTGGATTGGTGATGTCGGATTGGGGAGCGGTGCATTCAGTTATTCCTACTGCCGTTAACGGATTAGATCTGGAAATGCCGTTTGGGAAATACCTGAACCCATCTAATTTATTAGAGGCGATAAGAGAAGGAAGAGTCCGTGAAGAACAAATCAATGAAAAAATTCGCAGAATTCTGCGGGTGATGTTTACGATTGGATTGTTTGATAATTATTCTCCTGGCGATGTGAGAGTAATTAATTCAGCTGAGCATCGTCAGGTCGCTCGGGAAGCGGCACAGGCTGGAATCGTTTTGTTAAAAAATCAGGATCGGATTCTACCTTTTGATTTGAAAAAGATAAAATCAATTGCCGTTATAGGCCCCAATGCTGGAATTGCTCGAACCGGTGGGGGAGGAAGTTCAAAAGTGGCGCCAATCGATCCCGTTTCACCTCTGGAAGGAATAAAAAATAAAGTCGGGAAACAAATTAAAATTTATTATGCACCGGGCGTCCGCTTAGATGGCGATGAAAAGGCGATTGAATCACATTTTTTATTCACTGATAAAAGTGTGAAGCAAAATGGCTTGCAGGCCGAATACTATGACAATAAGAATCTGGAGGGTGAACCTGTATTCACCAGAATCGATTCCAACATTGATTTTCAATGGCATGATGAGGCACCGCTTAATGATTTTCCATCCGATGATTTTTCCGTGAGATGGAGTGGGGTCATTAAAGCTCCCAGAAGCGGGAAATATGTGTTCACTTCCGCCAGTGACGATGGCACCCGGCTTTATATAAATAATCAGTTGCTGATCGATGACTGGAACGATCATGCCGTGGAAGCCCGCCATGCCACCATCACCCTAGAAGAAGGGAAAATTTATCCGCTCACTTTTGAGTACTATGAACATGGAGGAGATGCGATCGTTTTATTCGGCTGGCAGCTTCCCGGCGAAAATACTGAACAGGAGGCAATCCGCATTGCCCACCAGGCTGATCGAATACTCTTTTTTGCCGGTACTTCTGCTAATTTTGAAACCGAAGGTCGTGATCGCGAGCATCTTATTCTTCCCAATGACCAGGATCAGCTGATCAAAAAGCTGGCTGCCATTAATCCCAATCTGGTAGTGGTATTGATCACTGGCTCACCGGTATTGGTAGAAGAATGGATCGAAGAGGTAAAAGGAGTGCTACAGGGCTGGTTTGGGGGAGTGGAAATGGGAAATGCTCTTGCAGATGTTATATTTGGTGATTATAATCCTTCTGGAAAATTGCCAATCACTTTTCCACGTCGCTGGGAAGATTGCTCTGCTTACCCTACCTATAAAAAAGAAAGCGGTGTTACCAGATATGATGATGATATTCTGGTCGGTTATCGCCATTTTGACCATTATAAAATATCACCCCGTTTTGCTTTTGGTTATGGATTATCCTATACTGAATTCAGTTATGGAGATGTGGAAATTTCAACTCCCCAATTTTCTCCCGGGCAAAAAATAGAAATTAAAGTTGCGCTGAAAAATACCGGATCTTTTGCGGGTTCGGAAGTGGTTCAACTTTATGTGCGTGAGGTGAATGCCAGCGTGCTACGACCACCTAAAGAATTGAAGAAATTTCAGAAAATATTCTTGAGTCCGGGAGAATCACGGATTGTGGAATTTCAACTGAATATGAATGATCTGGCCTATTACGATTCGGATCAGAAAAATTGGAATGTTCACCCGGGTGAATTTGAAATTCTGATCGGATCCTCTTCACAGGAATCGGATGTGCAGAAAGTAAAGGTCAATTTCGTTCAAAAATAGAAAAGTGCATATAGAATGTTTCTGCCTGGCATTTTTTAGGATGGTAAAAATCCGTATATGCTTTCGCTCATTGTCGATCGAAAAATGAAATGAATGAATCAGGAAGAGCAGGTGAGATTCACCTTATTAATTTGATAATTTTGACCTTATCATATTAATAAAAAGAAAGGTAATGCCATCATCAATATATCATGATAACTTCAATAATTCTAAATGATTAGTAAAAGTCGATAAGTCTGGCATAAATTGTGTATAGTAGTGGGATGGAGGAGACTGACAAGAGTGGATACTATTGCCTCACTGGACGTCTTTATTATTGTATCTTATTTTGTGGCGATTGTTGTCATTAGTTATCTGGCTACTCCCCGATCACGATTGAGGGATTCGACCGAGTATTATTTTCTGGCCGGCAGAAATTTAGGCTGGCTGGCGATCGGGATCTCCTTATTCGCCACCAATATTTCCAGTGAACACTTTGTTGGCCTGGCCGGTTATGGTGCTACTAAGGGTCTGGCGGTTGGAAATATTGAGTGGATTGCTATTTTTGCTTTAATTCTATTAGGTTGGTGTTTCGCTCCGCTTTTTTTAAAGGCAGACGTTTACACCATGCCTGAATTTTTTGGTAAACGTTTTAATACCTCCACTCGTCTTTACCTCAGCGGTCTCACCATCATTGCTTATATTTTAACCAAAATTTCCATTAGTCTTTTCGCCGGAGGATTATTGTTGAAGGCCACCCTGGGTTGGGATATGTATACCTCGGCGGTAATCATGATGACCATTACCGGCATTTATACCATCGTGGGGGGATTAAATGCCGTGGTATTCACCTCCGTCTTTCAGGCGATTTTATTGATTGTTGGTGCTTCGGTTGTTACCATTTGTGGGCTATTGGAAGTGGGTGGATTCAGTGGTTTATATGCCAGACTTCCTGCCGATTATTTTTCTATTTTCAAACCTTTATCCGATCCTGATTTTCCCTGGTTGGGAGTGCTTCTGGGAGCGCCTATTCTGGCTATCTGGTATTGGTGTACCGATCAGTATATTGTTCAACGGATTCTCAGCGCACGGAATGTGTGTGCGGCCCGCAATGGAGCCATCCTTACCGCCTTTTTAAAATTGCTTCCTGTGTTCATTTTGGTTTTACCCGGTTTGATTGCGGTCGCCCTTTTTCCCGGTATAAAAGGTGATGAAGCCTTTCCTATCCTGTTGAACTCAGGTCTGCTTCCTGCCGGTTTGAAAGGATTAGCCATCGTGGGAGTTCTCTCGGCTTTAATGTCCTCCCTGGCGGCTTCGTTTATCAGTACCTCTACTTTGTTTACTATGGATTTCTATCGCTACTTCCAACCGCAGGCTTCAGAAAAAAAATTTGTGCTGATTGGTCGATTAGCCACCACCGTTATGGTAATCATTGGTTTGCTGTGGATTCCGCTGGTCAAAATATTTAATAATCACATGTATGTTTATTTGCAGAGTATCCAGGCTTACATCAGTCCACCCATCGCTGCCGTTTTTTTAGCAGGTATATTCTGGAAAAAATTAGAAGGGAAAGGAGCTCTGGTTGGTTTGATGACCGGAGGTTTATTGGGTGTTTTGCGAATGATTCAACAATGGTCAGGCAGTCAATGGTTTTCTGATTTTCCAGCACTCCATTTCTTCTTTGCCATCAATTTCCTGCACTTTGCCATCTTTCTTTTTACTTTCACCCTTTTGGTGATAATCGTTTTTGAATTACTCAGACAAAGAATAGCGCAGGAGAAAACCAGCAGTCTTCTTATTCCCGAAACTAATTTAGAACCATTTTTTAAAATTAAGGCTTTTTTAACTCATTCTTCGAAGACCGATCGTTATGCCTGGTTTCTTTCAGCAGCTTTGTTTATTGTATTATTCAGCTTATGGGGAGTATTTTTTTAAAAATTGTATTTGAGATAGTGGCGCTATAATTTGGTTCATAAATGGAAAATTTAAAGAAATCGATAATTTTTTTTATCTTTTTTTTGCTCTTCTTACAATGTGGAAAAAATTCTGCACCAAAGGATTCCATCATTGCTTACGCGGGCCAACGCCCTATCGATTGGAAATTGTTGCATCGCAATTTTGAATTAAATCCGCAGTGGAAAAAAGGTTTGACTCAAAAACAGGCGTATTTGAAACAATTAGATTATCTTATTCATGAAAAATTATTTGCCCAGGCAGCGATATCCGACGGTTTACTGCAGGATTCTCTGCTGGCTGGTTACTTAAAGTTTATCCAGGAGAAAGAACTGGTTAAAGAACTATATCGTCAGGAAGTAGCATCCCGAGTGGAGATAAGTGACCAGGAATATCAAGATGCTTATCAAAAACTTAAAAGACAGGTGAAGTTTAGCTACGTTTATACTCCTTCCTTTTCGCAGGCCGAACAGTATGGGCAGGAGTTAAAAACGAAGACCATAGAAGAGATCCAACTTTTTGAACCCACACAGGATAAGAAAGGAACCACTCCATTCATTGCCTATGGTGAATTACGGCCGGAAGTGGAAGAAACAGTGTTTACCCTGGCTCCGGGAGAAACTTCAGCTCCCCTGGCCATCGATAATGGCTATATGGTGGTAAAAGTGATCGATGGTCGAGTGGATCTCTTCATGTCCGAGTTAGATTTTGCAGAAAAAAAGAATAAAATTCAAAAAGTCATTTTCGAGCGGAAAGCTGAAAAAGTATCTAATACCTACGTGAAAGAATTGATGGCCGATAAAGATCTACAGTTGAATCCGCCAGTATTTTTTGCTCTTTCGCAGGAATTTTCAAAGATTATTAAAAACAAATTTTCTGCAGAACCCCTACCGATATATGTAAACGATTCAGAATTGCGAGAAGCGCGCGATAATTTGTCATCTCTGCTGCCGCAGACTTTGATTACTTTCCGTGGGGGAAAGATGACGGTAGCGGAGTTTTTAAGGGAATTAAGTTATATGCCCCCCGATTTACGGCCGAATGTGAAAATGGCCCCGCAATTAAAAGATGCGATCGGAGTAATGGTCCGAAATAAATATCTGGCTAATGAAGCCCGCCGAAAAAAATTAGATAAGATTGATAAAGTGAAATGGGAAATCCAGGTACAATCGGACGAAATTTTAGCCCGATATTGGTTGCAAAAGAAAAGTCAACACATTTTAGTGACTGAGGATGAAATTGAATCTTTCAAGCATTCAGCGGATTATCTGGAATTCCAAAAAAACAGCTCGGAAGAAATGGATGATCAACTGATCCATAATTTTTTACACTTACAAAAATTATCTCGTTATAAGAGTTTATGGGCGGACAGTCTGAAAACCAGATACACGGTCAAAATAGATACCAATCGTCTGGTGCAAAACATTAAGAATCCTGAAATGATGATAAAAGAAAACCCGGTTCCAATGATGGTTCGTGAATTATATTATTAACATTCATTTTAATATGTATAGGAGGATGCCTATTGAGAAATAGAGGCCTACGAATCAATCTTGTCAGTACCCTAAGTAATTTTATTAAAATCATTAAAATAGGAGGTCTGTAAGTATGTACAAATTATTTCTAATGTTTTTATGTATTTTAGCTATTGGCCAGTTGGCCCAGGCGCAATTCGTGTTTGATCCGTTCGAGGTCATTCCGGATTCCAATCCAAATTATTACCAACCGGTCTATTACGGTGGAGTCTCCGACAGTAGTTATATTACCTCCTCTCTCGAGACCAGTATTGTTCATGATGGAAGCGCAGCCTGGCGGTATGCCTGGCAGGTGGAACGAGCGCAATCATGGGGAGGCTATGCCAAAGTGGAGATGTGGCATCCGGACGATAACGGCGTATGGAATTTATCCGCTTTCCAGAATCTGAGTATCTGGTATTACAATGCGGTTCCCTCAAGCGATCCCACTCGTGTTCATCTCCGTATTGAACTCTATGATGTGAGCGATGTCCCAATCAATACCCGTGATGCCGGACAGGTTGAGTTCTGGTATTCTTTTGAATACGTCCTGGATCAGGCGCCGGGTTGGAATGAGATTGTTCTGCCTCTGGAAGATGTGGGTCCGGCCGCTACTCAGGGTTCCAATGGCTTCTGGCGCACCGGCTGGGCAGGTGTGACAGGAAACAATACGCTTGACCTCAATTGGATTAAAGGTATCGGATTCGAAGTTTCCATTGATGCTCCACAAGTACCGGGGGTCTACCACACTGGCCAGATCATCTTCGATCAGCTGAGTTTCAGTGGTTCTCGACCCTTACCATTGATCTTCTTCAATGGCAAGGTCATTCCTTCCTTTGTGACTAATTACTTTGCCTGGAATGGCTCTCTGTCGGTAGAGCCGGGAATGGGACGCATTCCGGAACACAATGGATTGAAATGGGTGCAAAGTCCGGGACAGGCATGGACCGGAAATGTCATGGAGTTCGCACCCCAGTATTTATCCTATCGCTGGATGGAAGACTCTCTTAAATTCTGGATAAAAGCCCCCTCCGGGACCGGCACTCTGCGGGTGCAGTTTGGCGACATTCATGGAAATTCTGTGAAGGAATTGATTAATGAACCTACCGGCGGATACAATGATACCTGGACGTTTATTGCTGTTCCATTACGCGATATTGATACCTTTGAGAGTGGTACCAGTTTTGATACGGCAGCGGTTTCGAAATTTGAATTCATGGCCGAAGGCACCGGAAATGGTTACATCATCTATTTTGATGAAATATGGACCGGCAAACCCGTCATCGATGTAATTGCTCCCGCCGCCCCCACTGGAGTGTTTGCGGTTCCTGGTACCTATCAAAACCTGATTACCTGGCTGGATGTGCCCGGTGAAAATGGTGAAAAATATAATCTTTACTACAGCAAAAATCCAATTACGGATGTGCATGCCGCAGGAGTGGATGTGGTGGAAAATGGTCTGGGTCGCCCGGAAAATGAAGGCTCCTGGCCTGATCTGTTATTTGCTCCTCTGGCTGATTCTTCGGTTAGCTATTATTATGCCGTTACCTGCGTCGATGCCGCTGGAAATGAATCCGATCCGGGACTTACCAGTGGTCCGGTAACGAATACCGGCAAGGGCATTGGAACTCTTTCACTGAATGTTCCAGCCAATTTCGCGGCTGATGGGAATCTGGGTGAATGGAGCGGTGTGAAAGAAATAAGAATTGTTCCCTCCGAAGGCGCCCATATTGTGACCAACACCAGCATCAGTGGAGATGGCGACTGCTCGGCGCTGGTATATCTGGCGGGAGATGCCGACTATTTCTACTTTGCTTTTGACATTCGGGATGACATCATTGATACCAGTTCAACTACATCCTATCTCAAAGATAGTCCGGATCTCTTTATTGGATTATTCAACTCTCATGGACCCTATCACACTGCCTATGGAATTGCCAGCAACACACCCGATTATCAGATTCGCTTCCTGCCTGATGGTGTGATTGAAGGCAAACGAGGTGATCCGTATCTGGTGCGGGTAGGAGCCAACTACAGCTGGACGCTGAAATTCCCGACCGGCGGTTATATCATTGAAGGTAAAATTGCCTGGGCCGATATCGCGGCCGTTTCTGGTGATGCTCAATTCAATCCAGTAAACGGTTACCGCATTCCGATCGATTTCTCACTCAATGATGCGGATGGTGGTGGAGTCCGTGAAGGAATTCTGGCCTATTCACCCTATAACGATGATACATCCTGGTCTTCACCTCAATACTGGTTGTATACCTGGGTGGGCAGCCGATTCTATCCAACCGGTATTGATAACGGAAATGGTCCGATTCTGTATTCTTATCGCTTAGAACAGAACTATCCCAACCCGTTTAACCCGGTGACGACCATCACCTACAGTCTGGAAAAACAGAGCAAAGTGGAATTAAGCGTGTACAACACTTTAGGACAAAAAGTAGCCACGTTGGTGAATGCACCGCAACTGGCTGGTCAGTACACGGTTCCGTTCGACGGTAGTGCTTTGGCTTCTGGTATTTATTTCTATCATCTGAAAGCTGGAGATTTTTCACAGATTCGGAAGATGGTATTAATGAAATAGTTAGTATCTGAAATATGGGGCACAATTCAGATTGTGCCCCATACGTTTATATGGCAATTCGTAAAATCTATTGGAGGTGTTCCATTGAAACGGCTACTATTTAATTTGAAAATTTTATTCTTGTTGGCAATAGTTGGGTCTATCTGGTCAGGGACGCTTTGGGCCGGGACTACCGGTAAAATTGCCGGCAGAGTGATAGATGCCAGCACCGGCGAAGCATTGATCGGTGTAAATATTTATATCGATGGGTATCCATACGGGGCGGCTTCGGATGCGGATGGGTTTTATTATATCATCAATGTTCCGCCGGGCACCTATACTTTAGTGGCGCAAATGCTGAATTATCAAGATTCCCGGGTATCGAATGTCAAAGTGAATATCGATTTGACAACCCGCATCGATTTAAAATTACGCCAGCAAGCGCTGGAATTCGGAGAAGAAATTACGGTAGTGGCAGAGCGACCGTTGATCCAGAAGGATGTGACCTCTACTTCAGTCACTGTTTCCTCGGATGAAATAGCTGCCATGCCGGTTGAGAATTATAATGAAGTGGTCAATTTACAGGCGGGAGTTGTGGCTGGCCACTTCCGGGGAGGTCGAACCGGTGAAGTCGCTTACCTGGTGGATGGTATCCCGGTAAATGACCAGTTCAATAATCAGGCGGCGATTCAGGTAGAAAACTCCTCTATCGCTCAATTGGAGGTCATCAGCGGAACATTTAACGCTGAATACGGTCAGGCAATGTCCGGCGTGGTAAACATCGTGGTCAAAGAAGGTTCACCAAAATTTGAATCCGAGTTTTCCGGATACGTGGGCAATTATTTTACCACCCACGATGATATTTTTCCCTATGTAGGAATCGGAGAAGGTGGAAGGTCTGAGAATTTTCAGGGTACGATTTCTGGTCCTTTCCCCTTTTATAATAAAATTAAATATTTTCTTACCGGAAGATATTTTAATGAGTCCGGTACGATCTATGGCCGCCGGGTCTATTTGACAACCGATAATAATCCATTTTTCCCCAGTGGAGATGGGGCCTATGTAGGTATGGACCCCTATCGGAAATATTCTCTACAGGGCAAACTTACCTATTATTTAACCTCTGCTATAAAATTAAGCTATACCTTATTCTGGGATGATGATGAAGCAAAATATTATGATCATGGTTATCGGCTAACACCTGACGGAATAAAAAGTCATTTTAATTCAAACTGGCATCATAATGGGATTGTGAATTACTCATTATCCAAAAGCAGTTTTCTCACTTTCAAATTAGCCGTTAACAGCAGTCGATACAAGGGCTATGTGTATGAAGATCCTCTGGATCCCAGGTATGTTAAACCCGAAACAGGAAATCCGTTATCTTCTTACACTTTTCGATCGGGTGGAAATCAGAATGATCGGTATAAGCGTGATATGACCAGCACCATTGCAAAATTAGATTTTATCGATCAAATAACAAAAGAACATAAGCTCAGCATCGGAGCGGAATTCCGTACTCATAATCTTTATCAATTCTATACTGCTTTCAATGCCGATCCTTCTACTCCTGCTGACAGCATCTTCGATATCATTTACCCAATGCCAGGTACCCCTGGTCGCGAAGAATATCGACGCAAACCCTTTGAATTTAATGCCTATTTTCAGGATAAAATGGAGTATGAGGATTTTATTGTCAATGTAGGACTGCGTTATGATTTTTTTGATCCCAATACCGAGATTCCTTCTGATAAGCGAAATCCAGTTTACAATCCCTTGTTTCCAGGAGAATCCAAAAAGGCTGAAATTAAACAGCAACTCAGTCCCCGTTTAAGTGTGGCCTTTCCGATTTCAGCTTCTGGTGTGATCTATGGTTCTTATGGTCACTTTTTCCAGGTCCCCAATTTTGATCAATTATACCGTGGCATTTATGATTTACCAGATGGAAGAACTACTTTTATCATTAGTTCCTCCACCGGTGAAAAAGGTGAATATGAGACCGTCGTCGGAAACCCGAATCTGAAGTCACAGATAACTACCAAATATGAAATCGGTCTCCAACAACTTCTTTATACCAATCTGGTGGCTTATCTCACCGCTTACTATAGTGACATTCGTAACTGGGTGCAGGTGGAGTTGATTGAGACCTATGACACTCGCAAATATGCCCGTTTTATCAATCGGGATTATGCCAATGTAGTTGGCTTCATTGTCAGTATGGAAAAAAGATTTTCCAATATGTGGTCTGCCAATCTGGATTATACGTATCAGATTGCGAAAGGAAATGCCTCTGATCCACAGGATGCCCTTACCCGTGAGCAAAATAATGTGGAACCCGAAAAAACGCTTATCCGCCTGGATTGGGATCAGCGAAATACTCTTAATTTTGCATTGAATGTGGGAAAACCGGGGGATTGGTTGATTGGCCTCATTGGCAGGTTGGGCAGTGGGACGCCTTATACGGCAGACCGTTTCTTTAATCCGGTGGATATCACTTTCAGCAACGACCGCACCAAACCAGCCACTTCCAGTTTTGATGTTCGACTGGAAAAATATTTTAAAATTCATCGCACCCGGTTATCTCTCTTCATGCTGGTGTATAATGTTTTCGATCGGATGAATGAATACAATGTCTATGGTTCCAGCGGGAGAGCCGGAGTGGATTACAATACTAAATTTGCTGGTGACTTGATTGGATTGCATACCATCAGGGATTATGTGATTAATCCGACTTTTTATTCCAATCCCCGCGAAATTCGTCTCGGTTTGAGCATCAGTTATTAGCCATTGAAGTGGAGGAAAATACCAATGGGTTATAAATCAATTATAATTTTTACAACAATTCTATTGAGTTTGTTTATCGAAGTCAGTGCCCAGATTCCGCAGAACGTCATTGAATCTTTCCGTAACGATCCGTATGGTGATCGGTTGTACCGAAAGAAAGGGATTATGGATGGGAATTTAGTCCGCACCATTTACTATAATCAGGCAGAAGTGGCTCACTGGCCCGATCAACCTTCCGGTGAGTGGCCGAAGGGAACTGGACATTCTTATCTGGATGGAGTGGCGATGATTGTGGGTGCCGAAGTGCTCACCGCTACGAATCAATTAATTCACCCCATGGAAACCGCTTACCGCGAATGGTTCGACTTTGATCCTACTACCGGCACGCCCTGGGGATGGGAACCCATTCCGGGCTATGTTCATCCCCAATCGGAAAAACCAGCGATCAGCAATGATCCGAAGAGCTGGCCTGAGCTATGGCCTGATCCTATTTTTATTGAGATGGCCGTTTCACCTACCCTGTGGATGAATATGAAAGAAATTGAAGGCCAGCCCAAAGTGGATGATGATAAAGACGGGTATGTGGATAACTTTACCTACTGGTATGGTTATTTTGGCAGAGGAGTGACCAATGCCGATCTGGAAACATTCTTTGTCATGGATGACTCCAAAGACGCGGAATTTAAACGTCCGCCTTATAATTATTATCCTATTAAATCAGATTCCAACCGCGGTGGCCTGGGTCTGCGGGTAGAAGTGCGTGGATTTCAATGGTCACATGTGCTGGCAGAAGATAATATTTTCTGGCATTATGATATTGTGAATATTTCTGATACCACCTACGAACGCACGGTCTTCGGATTCCTTTCCGATGTAGGAATTGGAGGAACAAACGATTCGGATGATGATAATGCTTCATTCGACCTGAAATTAGACCTGGCCTATGGGTATGATGGAAACGGTATTGGAACTCCCGGCTCCTGGAGTCCGGTGGGTTATATGGGATACGCCTTCCTGGAAAGCCCCGGCAAGCCTTATAATGGAATTGATGATGATGAAGACGGAATCATCGATGAGCGCCGCGATGATGGTATTGACAATGATGGAGACTGGCGTACTTTTTCAGATCTGAATGGAGATGGGGATTGGGATCCTGCCAATGAACCATTAAATGATGATCTGGGAAAGGATGGAGTGGGACCATACGATCGGCAATATAACGGTCCTGATGAAGGTGAAGGAGATGGATTACCTACTCCCGGTGAACCTAATTTTGATGAAACCGATAAGGATGAGTCAGATCAGATCGGTTTGACAAGTCTATCGATCTATTTCCTGGTACAGGGAGGTGGAGGGG
>CAYMXZ010000105.1:0-11952 GCA_964394475.1 uncultured Caldithrix sp.
GGTTCGACCGCTGTCTGGAACGCACCAACTGTTGCCGGTAATTACTGGGTGAGTTGCGAAGTTCAGGATGGACGGGGAGGTATAGATAGGGACAGCATAGCCATTATGGTCAGGGATTTTTCTACTTTCATCCCCGGGAACATGATCGCCTTTTATCCTTTCAATGGAAATGCCAATGATGCCAGCGGAAATAATCACCATGGAATCGTTTCTGGAGCAGTCTTGACAGCCGATCGTTTTGGTTATCCAAATAGCGCTTATTATTTTGATGGAATTAATGATCACATCCGAATTCCTAATCATGACAGTTTGAATGTGCGCGAAGCTATCAGTATCAATTTCTGGATGAATATTGGACAGTTATTTACCCGAGAAGCTTTTCCCATTTCCCATGGCAGCTGGGAAAATCGCTGGAAAGTATCTTTGATTCCCGGTGACCGATTGCGCTGGACTATCAAAACGGGGAGTGGAATTACTGATCTGGATTCCGATCTGCTTTTTGCTGTAAACACCTGGTACAATATAACAGTGACTTATAACGGATCTGATTTTGAATTATATGTCGATGGGGAACTGAATAGCTTCTCGCAATGGAGCGGGTTAATTTCAACCACGACTTATGATTTGATGATCGGACAACGTTTACCCAATGATTATAATTACAATTTTAAAGGTATCTTAGATGATATACGTATTTATGATTATGCGCTGTCCGTACAGGAAATTCAGGATCTGTATCATCTTACAACCATTGATAACAGGTCGGCTGAGAGCCTCCCTGTCAATTTTTCTTTGTCTCAGAACTTTCCGAACCCCTTTAATCCAGGTACCACTATTCACTTCACCATTCCTTCCTCTACACCAGTCACGCTAAGCATTTATGATGTAACGGGTAAAAAGATAGAGGTCCTCATCAATCGGAAGTTAAATCCAGGATCTTATACGGTGAGCTGGAAGGCGACCAATTGCGCCTCGGGAGTCTATTTTTATCGGCTTGAGGCAGATGGTTTTGTCCAGAGCCGAAAAATGGTATTGTTACGATGATAAATATTTTAATAATGCCTGCCTTCATTGTCAGACAATTTCAGTTGATTTTGAAAATGAATGAAGATGTGAGAAATAAATAAATGAAATCTTTTGCGGCGTTATATCGGTGCAGATTATGGATGTTTATGGTGAGTTCCCTGTTTGCACTCATTTCCTGCGATAGAAAAGAAATTCAGTCCAATCTGTCAGTAAATTTTGAGGGAAAATACGGTCAGATTGAGGTGGGTGGTAAATATGTCGGTTTGGAATTTCATCATAGCCGTCCCTTACCTGCTCGCATTAGTTTCTATTATCCGGTGGCCAACAGCATCGACCTCAGCGCCGATTATTGGAAAAGAGATGAATCGAGGCCGCTGTCTTTAGTGATTAAAACTGGTAATCGCCTTGACACTCTGGAAAATCAATCGCTGTCTTATCAATATACTCCATATACCGTGCAGTTTGAAAAAAAAGATTCTTTATACCATCTCACCATATCATATCATTTCTGCGACGATCTTCCTTTAGTTGTTTGGAAGATCAATCTTAAAAATATCAGCCATAAATCTCGTGAGTATCAATTACATACTTTATTAAAAATGGTTCTTCGGAGTTGTCATAGTTATCAGTGGACTGAAGAAAGCCGCGGAGAATATCGACGTTCAGGTGCAGAATATATTTCTTATTTCGAAAACTCCCGAGTTGATTCAGCTGTGGTTTTTGTAACGCATCCTGGCCTAAAACCAATTCCTGAGGTGATGAATTTGGTGGATACTTTGAAAAAATCACAGGCGGATTTTCAGTTTCAAAAAAGTCTGCGATCTGGCGAGGAGTGGACGATCGTACAACTCATCGGCTCTTGTCGCCAGAACGACCTGACGACTCTGTTAGAACGCTCGATTTCCGAATGGCAAAAAAATAGTGACATCTATGAAGAGCAGGTACGGAGATATGCGGTCAGTGAAAATCCCATTATTACTGGTCAGGAGGATCTCGATCAAACTGCCCGCTGGTCAAAAGCTGTGCTAATGGCCAATCAACATTACCTGAATGGCAAGATAGTTCCCATGCCCTGTCCCGCTGAATATAATTTCTTCTTCACTCATGATGCTCTATTAACAGATCTAGGTGCCGTGTATTTTGATCCGACGCGAGTGAAGAGAGATTTATTATACCTCTATTCCCTTACGGCTTCTGATTCTGTACTTCCTCATGCGTATTATTGGAAAAATGATGGATATAAAACTGAATTTTGTGGTACTGACAATTGGAATCATTTCTGGTTTGTTATTTTAGCGAATTCATATTTCCAGCATACACAGGATACTGCTACCATTCGGATACTCATGCCGTTAATCGAAAAAAGTATCCAGATGACGCTTCAGAATAAAAAGGCCGATGATTTGATTTATGCTCGACAGCCAGATTGGTGGGATATCGGCAATCTTTATGGTGCCAGGGCTTATTTTTCGATCTTGATGATGAAGGCGTTACAGGATTTTGCGGCTTTGAAATCACAGGTAAATTCTCAAGCTCAAATAAGAGATTATCAGCAATTGGCAGAGCGGATGAAAACCCAATTAGAGAAAATACTGTGGGATGAAAAATCCGGATATTTGTTGAATATGCTGGATAATGAACGTGTAGACAGCCATATATATGCCGGATCTTTACTGGCAGCTGTTTATGATGCCTTACCAGTTGAAAAATCCCGGCAGCTCCTGCAGACTGCCAGAGAAGTATTACTTGACCCGGCGTTAGGTATCCGAAATGTGATGCCGGCTGATTTCCATGAGCTGGGGAATCTGTATCATTTTCAGGGAATGGAAATGGGGGCTCCGTATATTTATATCAATGGAGGAATATGGCCGCAGGGAAATATATGGTACGGGTTGGGACTGTTGAAAAATGGTTATCCGGAAGAATCATTAGAAATATTGAAAAAATATTTAACTTTAGAAGGGGTCTGGCATAGTCCATCGGGTCAGCCCTCTTTTTACGAATATCGAAATGCCGATCAAAATTCCCCGCATTATGGTCAGGTTGATAAGCCTACTTTTTTGTGGGCGGGAGGATTGTATCTCTACTATTTATATCATTTGATGGGACTGGAAGAGAATTCATATCACATAATGCTTCAAGCAGCGATTCCAGAATCCTTTCATCAACTGAGATATACAGCGTATATTTCAGGAAAGATGTGTCACATTGAATGGCAGGGCAGTGGTCGCTATTTTCAAGAGATTCAATGGGATCAAAAGACAGTTCATTCAGCGGTTCTTTTTAAACCGGTTAAAAAAATTTCGGTGAAACGGGGAATGCCTGCTGAACCTTATCTGGCAGAAATCAATAGTCTTCTACAGCAGGTAACTTATAATCGCCAGAGTCAGGAATTCCTGATCCAGTTGAAAGCGAATCCCGGTTATCCAGTGACAATTAAAATGATATCTCCATTACCTTTAAAGAAGGCGTTCATTGGTAAAGAGGAAATGAGAGAAATAATCGTTTCGTATCCTGAAAAACAAGTATTTGAATATCAACTTTCTCCCACAATCCGAACTGAGGAAAACCAGATTCTCTGTCAATTTTAAAACACTTGATGGCGAATAATTTTTCCCTGAGATCTCAGCCTTTGAAGAATATTGTTTTATCATCAGTCCTATTTTTCTGGGGAAATTTCAATTCGTTCACTTTCAGACACGGTTCGTCTTTAGCAATAATTCTTTTACTCATTATCTAAGCGATATTCAGACACTTCATTTTTTCTTCCTCATTCAACCACCGTTAGGGAAGGGAGATGATAGCTAGAAATTTGCGATCGAATAGTATTTTATGAAGTTCAATTTCATTGTGGTGACCAATCTTTTCCTGATCAAAAAAATGAAAAAAAATCTTGAATATTTCATTTTTAAATTTTATATTCGAAACATAATGAAATAAAAAACAACAAATCGAAAGGTTTTTTATTCAATATTGATACGACTTGTAACTTATTTCCACGATCTAACTGGTCATTAAACTTATTAACATTTCTACAATTCAATCATGTTAACTGAAGAACGCCGTCAAAAAATCAAAGATATTCTGGAATCGAAGAAAAGAATTCTGGTAAATGAAGTTTCAAGAGAATTCAATATTTCGCCGGTGACGATCCGTAAAGACCTGCAAATTTTGGAAAAACGAGGGGTACTCACTCGTGTTCATGGAGGAGCTATCATCAATCATTCAGCAGTGCGGGATCTGGCATTAGTAGAGAAAGAGCATATTCATATTGCTGAAAAAAAGCGCATTGCCTTTATGGCTGAAAGTATGATTTCCACCGGAGATATTTTGATTCTGGATTCCGGATCAACTACCACTCAACTGGCTCGCTTATTGAAGTTCAAGAAAGATTTAACAGTGATTACCAATGCGGTGAATATTGCTTCTGAATTGGCTGCGAGTGAGCTAACCGTGATGTTAACGGGAGGAATTTTACGGGAAAAATCGTTTTCACTGGTGGGACCACTGGCAGAAGAATCATTGAAGACCATTACCGCTGATAAACTATTTTTAGGAGTCGATGGAATCGATTTTCAATATGGGCTCACCACTCCCAATATTTTGGAAGCCCGAGTCAACAGTATGATGATTAAAGCGGCTGAAGAGGTAATCGTCTTGGCCGATTCCTCAAAATTTGGGAGAAGGAGTCTCGGGGTAATCGACACTCTCGACTCCATCGATCGAATCATTACCGATAGAAATATTTCTGAAAGTGACCTCAAACGCTTATCTGAGATAGGAATTGAAGTCCTGGTCGTTTAAATAAATAGGAATAAAATCAGGTGAATAAACCGTGAATCAATCAACCCATACCTATACCGAGATTAAGCGGCAATTTTCAGGATGGAAACCAATTATTTCCTTTTTAGAGAAGAAAAGCGGACAGAATCTAAAAACAGTGGAAAAATATGAAAATGCCGTGTGGGTTTTTACCGGATGTGGTACTTCTTATTATCTTGCCCAAACGGCGAGCATGTTATTTGAGCGGCTGACTGGAATTCCGTCCCAGGCCGTTCCGGCTTCGGAAATAATTATCTTTCCACAGCATGTTTTTAATGTGAAATCAGATTATATCGTTGTGCCAATCTCACGGTCAGGTACGTCGACTGAAGTGGTTATGGCAGCCCAGATCGTAAAAAATAAATTAAAAATTCCTACCCTGGCAGTGTCCTGCTCACCGGATTCCAGACTGATTCAGGAAGCAACCTCTGCGATCACTTTTCCATTTGAAAAAGAAGAAAGTGTGATCATGACCGGCTCTTTTACCAGTATGCTATTGAGTATCATTCACCTGGCATCTACCTATGCTGAAGATCGCGCACTACTCACTCAAATGAATAAACTACCAGATACTGCGCAAGCCTTGATACAAACTTCAGAACCGCAAATAAGGGATATCGCTTTTAATTCTGACATTGATAACTTCGTTTTTTTAGGACAGGGACCTTATTTTGGGATCGCCAATGAGGCGGCTCTGAAAATACAGGAAATGTCCATTTCTCACTCGCAAAGCTATCATGCTCTGGAGTATCGGCATGGGCCGAAGTCCACGGCGTCCCCCCGCACACTGATCACCTTGCTTTTTTCAGAAAGCGGACTGTCCATGGAAGCTGATTTATTAAAAGATGTAAAAAAGTTAGGTGCAAAAACTCTGGCCTTAACCAGTGCGCACATGATTGAGGAATGCCAATGTGCCGATTATATTCTTGATGTACCTCCCGGGTATGGCGATATCCTCACTCCTATATTATATGTACCGTTCTTACAACTGCTGGGATATTATAAAGCTATTTCTAAAAATCTTAATCCGGATACTCCCCGTCATTTAACCGCGGTGGTGGAATTCAATTATACTTTACAGGAAAATTATGAAAAGTAAAAAATTTGATGTCGTTGTTCTTGGTGAATTGAATATAGACCTGGTTCTATGGGATATCCCTTTTCCAGAAAATGAAAAGGAAAAAGTTGCCCGGGATATGCGCTTCACCATGGGAAGTTCTTCCGCGATCACCGCTCATAATCTGGCTGTTCTGGGGAGTAAGGTGGGATTTATTGGAAAGTGTGGGGCCGATACCTTTGGTGATTTTATGATCCAGGGATTGCAGCGGGGTGGAGTGGACACCAGGGGAATCATTCGTGATAAAAAATTAAAAACCGGTGCCACGATTATTCTGGCAAATCCTCCTCACAAGGCATTGTTGACTTACATGGGAGCAATGACCGAGATGAGGATGAGGGATATCAATTGGGATTTTGTGAAACACGCTCGTCATCTTCATCTGGGTTGTTATTATTTACAAACTGGTCTGATTCCGGATGTCCCGAAAATTTTCTCAAAAGCCCAAAATCTTGGACTTACTACTTCACTCGATACCAATTGGGATCCCTCTGAAAAATGGGATGAATCCTTATATGAGGTGTTAAAGTATACCGATATTTTTTTCCCAAACGATGATGAAGCGATCCGCATTGCTCACGAAACCAGTCTTGAAAAAGCCGTCGAAAAATTACGAAAACTTGTCAAAATTCTGGCGGTGAAAAAAGGTAAAGAAGGAACACTGGTCTGTTCGGCAGATGAACAATATCAGATTCCTGGTTTTTCAGTAGAAGTTATAGAAACCACCGGCGCAGGGGATACCTTTAATGCCGGATTTTTGCATCAATTTACTCGCGGCAAAAGTATGGAAGAGTGTGCTCGCTTTGGAAATGCCTGTGGTGCCCTGGCCGTGACCGCCCTGGGAGGTACCGGTGCTTTTCAATCAAAAACGGCAGTAAAGCAAAAGCTTGGGGAACTTTTGAAATCATGATTCATCCACTATTGGAAATAATTCATGCTCATCAACGGAACCGAAGTTTTGGTATCTATTCGGTATGCTCTTCCCATCCAGAAGTTCTTCGAGCCGCCATCGAACAGGCGAAGATCGATCATAGCTGGGTGCTGGTTGAATCGACTTCCAACCAGGTAGATCAATATGGGGGATACACCGGAATGACCCCCAATGATTTTGTTCATTTCGTTTATCAAATCGCTGACAGCTGTCATTTTTCTCGAAACCAGGTTATTTTTGGGGGCGATCACCTTGGTCCAAATCGCTGGCAAGGTGAAAAAGCCAGTCTTGCCTTGCCCAAGGCTCACGAACTTATCCGGGCCTGTGTAAAGGCCGGTTATACAAAAATTCATTTAGATGCCAGTATGCGTTGTGCCGATGATCCGGGCAATTCTCACTCTCCGCTTGATCCACGTATCATTGCCGAGAGAGCTGCTCAGCTTTGCCTGACGGCAGAGAAATCAGCGAGTGAACTTTCACTCGGTGATAGTAAGCCCGTCTATGTGATTGGTACGGATGTTCCTGCGCCGGGAGGAGCACAAGAAAATATCAATGAAATTCATATCACGCCAAATGCTGAAGCTGAGGAAACAATTGAGGTGACCAGAGAAGCTTTTCTGAAATTAGGATTACAGGATGCCTGGCAGCGAGTCATCGCCGTGGTTGTTCAGCCCGGAGTCGAATTCGGTGATAATCAAATTTTTGGATATCAACCATCACGAGCAAATGATTTATCTCGGTTGATTGAAGGATATTCCCCTTTAGTTTATGAGGCTCACTCTACTGACTATCAGACCCTGCAGAGTCTGAAAGAAATGGTTCATGATCACTTTGTCATTCTTAAAGTGGGGCCCTGGTTTACTTTTGTTTATCGCGAAGCCGTATTTGCCCTATCCATGATTGAAGAAGAATACCTGGCCCATTCTAAATCAGTGACTCTATCTCATTTAAGAGAAGTTATTGAAAAGGTCATGATTGAAAATCCGCAGTATTGGAAGAATCATTATCGAGGAAACGCCGCCCAGTTGGCATTTGCCCGAAAATATAGTCTCAGCGATCGGATCCGCTATTATTGGCCGCACCCGGATATTCAAAAAGCCTTGAAAAAGTTATTACAAAATCTATCGGTCACACCAATTCCTCTGGCGTTAATAAGTCAATATTTACCCCAGCAATTCCAGGCGCTACGAAATGGCGAGATTCAAAATAATCCAGCCGAGCTCATCCGTCATAAAATCATGGAGGTAACGAAAATTTATTCTATGGCAACCAATGGGAAGATGATAAAGACACCTGCGCAGATCGAAGAATATCAAACGAATTAGAAGAAAGGAAATTAGCTTGAAATCAAAACTCTGGTTACTTTTTGCTATTATTACTACCAGTTTCTGGGGACTCTGGGGGGCGATGATAGAAATCCCCGAGAAGGCTGGTTTTCCGGCCACCCTGGGCTACACCGTTTGGGCATTGACAATGATTCTACCAGCGCTGGTGGCCTTAAAGGTTATCAACTGGAAACTCGAATATGACGGCCGTTCTATTTTTTTGGGTGCAGTTATTGGTTTCCTGGGCGCTGGTGGACAACTCATTCTGTTCCAGGCATTACGAATGGGTCCGGCGTATCTGGTATTTCCGTTTATCTCTCTTTCGCCAGTGGTCACCATTTTACTTTCCTACTGGTTATTGAAAGAACGAGCCACCAGTCGCGGTTGGTTGGGCATTATTCTGGCTTTATTAGCCATTCCGCTGCTTTCTTATCAATCTCCCAATAATACCGCCGCGAGTGGTTATCTGTGGATCATTCTCTCTTTGCTGGTGTTTTTAGCCTGGGGTATTCAGGCCTATGTAATGAAATTTGCCAATCGAACCATGAAAGCCGAAAGTATCTTCTTTTATATGATGCTTACCGGTTTATTGTTAATTCCCTTTGCATTGTTAATGACAGATTTCACTCAACCGATTAACTGGGGATTCAAAGGACCTTATCTGGCCGCCATGATCCAGATTCTGAATTCCATTGGCGCTCTCTGTCTGGTTTATGCTTTTCGATTCGGTAAAGCAATTATTGTGAGTCCTTTAACTAATGCGGGTGCTCCAGTCATTACCATTATACTTTCTCTAATAATCTATCAGGTTATTCCTCATCCGATCACCATAACAGGAATGATATTCGCGGTGATCGCTGCATTCTTTATGGCCATTGAACCGGAGGAAACCATTCAGGAAAAAAGTTGATGATGGTCATCACATAGCCGTAAAACAATATTGAGGTCTTAGTGAAGTTATTTTTTAAAATCTTATTTATGGTCATTCTTTTCCAGGCGGCGGGGGCACAAACAACTGATGAGATGTTAGTGCCGTTAAGGAGTGAAGGTCCGCTGGTTTTCGATCTGGATGTATGCCAGTTCGCCTGGGAAAGCAATTTGACCAAATGTGAATTTATCTATTCTATTCCGTTGAATCAACTCCAGTTCAAAGTGGATGATAAAGTACAGCATACTTCATTTAAAGTTCAGCTTCTTATCAACAAGGATTCTGAAATAATATTTGATTCGACTATGTTTCGAAAAGTGGATCTGCAGACATCACTTCTGGACTCAGAGGAGATCTCTTATATAGACCTTATTGATATTTGGTTGCCATCCATAGAAATAAATTTTTCTCTTCGTATTTCAGATTCTCTATCAGGAAAATGGGGAGAAATCTCCCATCACCTGTTCATAAAAAACCTGAATCGCGGTTTTTCTTTAAGTGATCTGTATTTCATTTCCAGGATCCAGAAAGCCGAACAGAAAAGTTTTTTTGAAAAGCATGGATTGTTATTAATTCCCAATCCTGGCAGGCAGTTCAACAAAGCCGATAAAAATTTTCATGTCTATTATGAACTGAATCAGATGTTTTATGAGGAAGAAGAACCGTCTTCCTTTAATTGTCGCTATGAAATTTATGATTTGACTGGAAATGAAATTTTCCATTCCACAGAAAAGATTTCCTTAAAAAAGTCGGCGAACACCTCACGGATTGAAAAAATCGAACTGGCAAATCTGCCCAGTGGTACTTTTCTCTTAAAACTTATGGTAAGGGATGAAAAATTAAACGAAATGCAAGAGGTTTCTCGATACTTTGCGGTTTGGTCGGCAGGAGAAGAGAGTCAACCCTGGCTGCCGGTGAGTGAGGAGGACAGTGACAAATATTTTGATCAAATTAAATATATTGCTACTAAAGAAGAGAAAAATGTCTACAAAAAATTAGACTTAAAGGGAAGACAAGAATTTTTGCTGAAGTTCTGGAAAGTGCGGGACACTAATCCGGAGACCCCGCGAAATGAATTTATGGAAGAACATTTTCGGAAAATTGCTCTGGTGCAAAAGAGTTTTGCCGGTGGCGTTAATTCGGATATGGGAAGAATCTACATTCAGTATGGTGCTCCGGTTCAAATTGAGGAACACCCTATTTCCGAAAGAAATGTTAAGGCGTATGTTATATGGCGTTACGGGACGAATGGATTGACAGAATTTGTTTTCATCGATCGGGTGGGTGATGATCATTATTTTCTGGTGCATTCCACGCATCCCAATGAAATTAGTAATCCAGACTGGATGGAAGAATTGAAAGCTTTTAATCTGAATAAGGGTCAACCTTTTCAAATAAATAATTAATTAAAAAATGGATGGAAGAAAAATCATACTCAACAGGACGTAAGTTCAAAAACACTATTAAAAAATGGAGGTAAAAGTATGAAGGAATGTTATTCAAAAGTTTTCACTGTTTTGCTGCTTGCCTTCTGGATGCTTTTCCTGGTTCAAGAAGTCCCGGTGTTTGCTCAATCGACCGGGAAGATCTCGGGAAGAGTGACAGAGGTAGGCACCAACGAGCCACTCATCGGAGCGAATATTGTCGTTGAAGGCACAAGTCTGGGAGCCGCCTCCGATGAAGATGGTTTTTTCTTCATCATCGGTGTTCCTCCAGGTGTCTATCGAGTGAAGGCGATGGAAATCGGATATGCCACGGTTGTGAAAGAGAACGTGCGCGTAAACAGTAACCAGACCACCAATTTGAATTTTTCAATGAGGACTGAAGCGATTGCCGGGGAGGTGGTGGTGGTGGAGGCCGAACGACCGGTGATTCAGATGGACGTTTCTTCCAGTCAGAAAATTGTTACTAATGAATCGATAATGGAACGGCCTTTGGAAAATCTGGAAGAAATTTTATCGACGGAAGTGGGAATTAGTCTGAGCGCTTCAACAGAAGGCACAGGATTAATTGTGCGAGGTGGCGGCTTGAATGAAACAGACGTTGTGGTAGATGGACTGAGTACTCGAAACGACCGTACGCAACAACCGATGACCAACATCAATCTTACCGCTATTAAGGAAATTGAAATTCTCACCGGTGGTTTTAATGCAGAGTTCGGTGATATTCGTTCTGGAATGGTCAATGTGATTACGCAAGAAGGTAGTCTGAATCGCTATTCGTTTAATCTGGATAGCCGGATCAGTCCACCGGCGCGGAAACATTTTGGTCCCAGCCCCTATAGCACCGAAGGTCCTTTCTGGAAAGTGTATGCCGGTCCCGATGCCATGACCGGTGTGACTCAGGAGATGGTCAATAATGGTCAGTATCCGTTTACTTTTGTGGGGTGGAATGAAGTCGCCCGTCAATTTTTAGCTGATCCTGATCCGAACAATGATATTACCCCACAGGAAGGACTGGAAATCTGGAAGTGGCAGCATCGCCTGATTAAATATGCCGACCAGCCGGATTATATTGTGGATGCTTCTTTCAGCGGACCGCTTCCCTTTGTGCCAGTTGCCTTCATGTTTTCACAACGGTATGAAAATTTACAGTTGGCTTACCCCATGAGTCGTAAAAATTCCATTGCCAGCACCACACTGTTAAAACTGACTACTCAGATTACTCCCCAAATGAAAATTTCTTTTAACAATGCTTTCATGCTGGTCAATGGAGTAAGCGGTTCTATCTATGATGATACCAACGGAATTATTACCGGTACACGAGAAGGTGTAGAATATGCCAGAGATGTTTTCTATTGGCG
>CAYMXZ010000106.1:0-11902 GCA_964394475.1 uncultured Caldithrix sp.
CATTTACTTTCGGTAATATTTTTTTAATGCGGTCAATCAGGGAAAATTCACCAATTTTCGCGATGGTGTATGGTTTATGTCTCATTTTATTTTCTCTCTCAGGATAATTGATTTGATTTGCCGGGCGGATTCGGTGACGTTTTCGGCGGAAATGATCGCCGAAATGATGGCGACCGCATCAGCCCCTCCCTGAATGACACGCGCCACATTCTCTCTGTTTATCCCACCGATAGCAACTAATGGTAAGCGGCAATTGTTTCTGAGTTGCCCAAGGATTTCCAGTCCCAAAGGGTTTCCGGCATCGGACTTCGTTCCTCGCGCCTCAAAGACAGGTCCTACCCCCAGATAATCCGCTCCGTCTGCTTCTGCCTGTAATGCCTCGGATAAAGAGGCAACGGAAACCCCTAATATTTTATTGGGGCCAATTAAGCGACGCACTGCCCGGGCCGGCAGATCGGTCTGACCAATATGTACACCATCGGCTTCTACCAGCATGGCCAGATCTACTCGATCGTTGATAATGAAGGTGACTTTTTTTTCTTGAGTCAGACGTCTTAATTCCAGACCTACTTCATACAATTTTTTCCCTGAGGCAGTTTTATCGCGCAACTGGATGACCTCGGCTCCACCGGCTATTGCCTCTCGCGCTAATTCCAGATGAGTGCGCCCGCGTCCTAACTGCTCGTCGGTAATTACGTACAAATTCCAGTTATCGATGATTCTTTTCTTTTTCATTCGTCGTTATTATTTAAACGGTAAGTCCAGCCGGCCATAATTCTTTATTCCAGCTCATATCGAAAAATAGATATTCAAACCGGGCACTATTCTGGTAAAGAGAAAACCAGCGTTTTTTATCGGCGACTGAACCACTGACGGCATGAATATTCATTTTTTGAATTAACCATTGCGTTAAATCGGCAAATTCCTGGGAAGAATAGGTATTGATCCAATCCTGATAATAGCGATTTTCAGGAAGACCCTGAGACTTCAAACGCTGACCAATTTCAATATATCCGGCAGCGCAGGGAAGGAGCACCGCTAAAATATCTGCCAGATTTCCTTCGTAACAAGTGCGGATCAGAAAATTGGTATAAGCAATGGTCACCATGCTTCGTTCGGTTTTTTCCAGTTCGGCAGCACTAATCCTGAAAGCCGCGCAGGTTTTACGATGCAGTTCCATCTCCATATTTAAGGTGGCATTGAGCAGAGTGGCAAAGTAGCTCATCTCTGCTAACGCCTGGGATTTGGCACTGGCCAGTGCAAATACCCGGCTAAAATCAATTAAATACACATAATCCTGTCGTAAATAGAATTCGAATCGATCCCGAGGTAAAGTTCCATCACCGATTCCGCGCACAAACGGATGCTGGAAAATGGCCTCCCAGATGTGATTTGATTTCGTCCGCATCTGCGAATAAAAATTTTTTACAGCCATATGAAATCACTCTTCTTTTTTCGTTGCATCAAATTTATTTTTTTTGTGAAGCCGCTTTTCCAAATGCTCCCCAGAAAGGATCAACTTTCGGATGCTGCAATTGATTTTTTTTACCCTTTTCCCAATAGTTCATGCCCTGTTCGGCATCCACGATTTCCCCCACAATACTGGAGAGTATGCCCTGATCGGAAAGCCGCTGCACGACCTCTTGCGCCTTATGCGGGCGACAGGTTATGATCAGAGTTCCTTCACTGATAGAAGAAAAGGGGTCGATTTCAAATAGATCACATACTTTCTGGACAGTTTCCTGTACAATTATTTTTTCTTTATCAATAACCATGCCTACTTTAGAGGCCTGAGCGACTTCAAATAATCCACCCCATACGCCGCATTCCGTGGCATCGTGCATGGCGGTTACCCCGTTGTCGCGAACCCCGACCTTTACTGCGGTCAGCGCATCGTTGACGACTGACATTTGCCAGAAGATATTTTCAGCTTCGCGTGCCACCTTTTCTCCGTAGCGTTGAGCGACTTTATCCGGGAAAGTGACGGCAAAAAGACCTGAAGCTTCAATGGCTGCCCCTTTGGTGATGATAATCAGATCACCCGGCCTGGCCATCGCAGGCGTCACATATTGATCTTTGGGACCGATGCAAATAACGGTCGCGCCTCCTACCATCGGATACTCACATCCCTCATACCGGCCGGTATGACCGGAGATAATAGACATTCCTATCTTATCGCATTCCTGGTGCATCACTCCCCATAATATTTCAAAATCGTCTCGGTTTATCGATAGCGGCATATTGAGGTCGATGGTGATGTAATTTGGTGCCAACCCTGAGGTGGCGGCGTCAGAAGCCAGAATGTGGATAGCGAACCAGCCAGAGCGTTCCCATCCATAAGGGGGAACAACAAAAATAGGATCGGTGGTGGTCACCATCACCTGATTGTTACCCAAGTCCACCACACCAACATCTACTCCATGCCGGGGTCCCACCAGGACACTCGCGCGGTGGTGTCCCAACTGTGGTAAAATAATTTCATCAAATATTTCTTGAGAAACTTTTCCGATATCAGGCATCTGTTTCTTCATGATTTTCTCCCTGATTAAAAAACTATTCCTGCGAAAAACTTATACCTGAACGGGAAACGGTGAATGGTGTAAAGGGGGATTTCAGAATTCCGTTTCCCTCCGCCGGCATTACCCGGATCAGGTTCAAGGGGTTTTTCTCAGCTTCTTTTTTCGAAGCACCCCCAACGGTACAATACAAATTTATGGTTACCAGGAAAAAAAATCAATCTTTATTTCAGGAAGAGACCAGAACAATCGATTGGAAAATGGCAATCAGCCACCCTGTGAGATGACAGACGTCATTTAGCTAAAAGTTTGGTGTAGAGATTATCTATCGCTACTTTCCACTTTAAAGGTTTATCAGGAAGGTCTTCCCTTCGCTCTTCATTGATTAATTTGTCAAGCGCTTTTCGGTCAATTTCTTTCTGGATGTCAAAAATCTGTAATGAAAACGGAGAGTCTTTGGCTAGAATACCTTCACTGCCCGCTCGCAAAATATTACCTTCACGATCCAGCAGCATTCCGGTTATCTGCAGAACTTCTACTGGTTTATCAATGGCGGTTAAGAAATGAAGTCCTTGTTCATAATCAGTTCCCAGCACTACTTTTTTACCAAATAAACCTTTATCGGCCTTAGGGAATTCGTCGAAGCTAAGGTTCATTATCAACAGAAAATTCCCATTGACGGCAGTGAGAGATTGAAGTAAAGCCGCTCTCCATTCCTTTGCTGGTTTTTCAATATGAATGATCATCGGTGGATATTTATCATTTTCATTTCGCATCTGTCTGGCTTCGGGGGGTGCATCTGAACTCTCGGCACTGCCAATAAATAACCTGGGTCCACCCGGAAGAGTTAATCGATCTATCTCCAATTTTGTACTCCAATGCAGACTATCGATATATTCTGACATAACCTCCAGCAGAGGTTGCAGAGAGCGACCTCGTGATTTGAAAAAGGGATCGGTTTTATATCGATCGGATACCTCCAGCGGTAAATGATAAATACCCGCCTTCTCATCAGGAATGATTTGGCTGTATTTTTTATAAAATGGGGCCGAACCCAGCCGGTCAGTCTGAGCCGTTGATAGTTTATTCATGGTCGCACATGAGAGAAAGAGCAACCAAAAGATGGTAAAACCGGCCAGAACTATATAAAATTTTTTAAACATATCCTATCTCGCTTTTGATAATTTATGTGAATCACTTTCAGTTTGACGACATTCTTATTTTTCAAAAAGTTCGGATACCTACGGCTATAAAAACCACGAGTTGCAAATTAATTTCTGTGAAGCTGCCGATAAGTACTGTCCATCAATTCCTGCTCGAGGTTAATTATTTTACTATATTGATTGAAGAAGCGACAAATTCAATACGCTCTTACCAATCCCCCATCTACCACGATGGTTTGACCGGTGATATAGGTATTGGCTGGTGAGCAGAGGAAGACGATGAGTTTAGCAAATTCCTCGGTAGTTCCATATCGTCCAAGTGGAATGGTCTGCATGGCTCTTTTTTGATATTCCTGGAGGGAAAGACCGACTTTTTCGGCCCGGATGGAATCCAGAAGATTCACCCGTTCGGTGAGAATTTTTCCCGGTCCTACCACATTGACCAGGATATTGTCCTTACCGAGTTCACTGGATAAGGTTTTAGTTAATCCCACAACTCCCATCCGAAAGGTATTGGAAAGTATCAGATTATCTAAAATCATTTTTACGGAAGAAGAGGTGATGTTAACAATGCGTCCTCCCCCATTTTCTTTCATGGATGGCAATACGGATCGGATGGTACGAATGAAGCTGAGCAAAGTGAGTTCGAAAGCCGATTGCCAGTCTTTATCGGTGAATTGTTCGAAGGTGCCCGCCGCCGGTCCTCCGGTGTTATTGATCAGAGCATAGACCGGACCGAATTTTTTAATCGTCTCTGATACCGCTCTTTCAATATCACTCAGATTGGTAATATCGCCCACCACATAAGATGTCTCACTGTGAGTAAGATTTTTGATTTCCTTTTGAACTTCTTTCAATTTTTCTTCCCGACGGGCAAAGAGCATGACCCTGGCACCTTCCCGGGCACATTCCAGCGCTGTACCTTTTCCGATTCCCTCGCTGGAAGCCATCACCAGCACGGCTTTGTCTCTTAAACCTAAATCCATTCTGTGCTCCTGATTTAAATTTTATCTGATGAAAATTTCGGATAAAAATTTATCAACACATTGATCTTTATTAAAAGTTACTTCATAGATGAATCTGCTCCAATTTAGTTACGAAAAGGATAAAATTTATCAACTTTGAATAGTTGTTTAAGTGAACGTAGATGTATGTCTTTGCTTTTCCTGAAATTTTTTCATTCGTTAAAAAAGCGATCATGGGATTCGATAATAGAACGAAGAGAACTCAGGGTGAAGTGAACATGAAAGAATTACTGATTCCTTTATTATCAGTTATCTTAATTCCGCCGGCTTTTATTTTGTTCATGATCAGCAGGGAAAAGCAAAGACTGAAAGTGATCGGGAAGTTTTAGATATCTTTAAAATTGAAGTCCTATTTCCATTTGTGCCGCCAGTAGAGACGACTAAATTTCAAGCTCCTCCCATTTAAGCCTGCGATGATTTTTCAATTCTCTGATATATCTAATGATGACAACATCGGCTTTTTTTATGGATAACCAAACCGATCGTTTTGTGGATCGGCATTTTCTCTTATCTTGATTGTATTTTTAAATCAACTGAAAATCAATTTCGCTCATAAATTTTAATGGTTAAAGAGATGATTTTATTTTGGTTCTTGACATTGTCTAATATTAGACCATATATTAGAGTATGCGAGAAGTCATTTTTATTCTTCGTCGCTCTGGAATACAGCCGACACCGCAAAGAATCGCCGTGCTACATTCGATTCTGAAAACCACGACACATCCTTCTGCCGAGGAATTATTAAAAAAAGTGCGCCATGATTGTCCCACTCTTTCCAGGGCCACGGTTTACAATACCCTCAATCTCTTTGTGGAAAAAGGGTTGATAAAAACGCAAATTCTGAAAGAAGGTTCAGTGGTTTTTGACCCTAATATCGATAAACATCACCATTTCATCGATGAAGAATCGGGGAAAATTTATGATCTCCCCTGGGATACTTTTGCGGTAACAATAAAGCATCCGTTAGCCGATTTCGAGATTAGTGATTTACAGGTAGTGGTGCGAGGACGGAAGAAAAAGAAATAATTTTTTTATCAATATTTTAGACAATGTTTAAAATAAGATTGTTTTTATAATTAATTTAACTGGATATTTAGTAACACTCGTAGAATCATGCTCATAAAAAAGAGAAAGCAGTTTACCACCTCTGCTAACATCCCGTTCAGTGACAATCAGAAGTCGTTAATGGGCGGGCCTCGCCGGTCCCTGCTAACTCAGGGAGAATCCCTGAAATCGCGAATGATGACTCACGTCATGATCGAAGCCCAGGCTGAAAAAACTTCATATAGTTCATTCGATCTGACCAAAGTCTGGTCACATAAGGTTTTTCCACCGATTGAAGTAGGGATCGTGGAGCTCACTAGAAATCCGGATAATTATTATGCGCAAGTTGCACAATTTGATTTTTCATCGGCCAATGTGGTGCCTGGAATTAATCACAGTCGCAATAAAATGATACCATTCAGGATCTTCTCCGATGTCGATACTCACCGCTATCGACTGGAAGTGAATTATGAAAATTTGCCGGTGAACAAACCGCGGCTGCCGGTAAGAACCCCTCATCGTGATTATTCTATGGGCTTTGATGGGAGGAACTATGGTGGTGCGATGAATTATGAACCCAATAGCTTTGATGGACCGGTGGAAGATCTGCCATTCAAAGAACCATCCAGAAGATTACGGGTGATGCCGCTTGATCCTGCCATCGGCAGAGAAATGGTAAATACACGCCAGCGGGAAATCTGTATCGGGTGCTTCTGGCAGAGAAGAAAAAAGGGGCACAAGACTATTGCTCAGTCGATGACTGGTGTTCTTAAGGTTACATAAAATCGTTGACCTGGAAGAACAAACAATAAAATATAAAGATGTAAAAAGCTTTAACGTAAAATAATTAAGGAGGTAAGATTATGGAAAAAAAGACTGGAACTCAAAAAAAACGCTGGATAGGTGACTGGTGGCCCAACAGGTTAAATTTGAGAGTACTCAGACAAAATTGCTCTCATTCAAATCCGTATGGACCAGATTACAATTATCCAAAAGAATTTGAAAGTTTAGATCTGGCTGAAGTTAAAAAAGATTTAAAAAAGCTTATGAAGAACTCTCAGGACTGGTGGCCAGCAGATTTTGGTCATTATGGACCTTTGTTTATTCGTTTGGCATGGCATAGTGCCGGCAGTTATAGAGTTTACGATGGCCGTGGAGGAGCAAAAACGGGAGATTTACGCTTTCCACCACGAATTGACTGGCCAGATAACATAAGTCTTGATAAAGCTATTCGTTTACTCTGGCCCATCAAGCAGAAATATGGTCGCAAACTATCCTGGGCGGATTTAATTATATTAAGTGGCGATGTGGCTTTAGAAGATATGGGGGTGAAAACAATTGGTTTTGCTGGTGGTAGAGAAGACATCTGGGAACCAGACGAAAGTGCCGATTGGGGACCAGAAATTGAGATGCTATCAGGTAAAGAACGCTTTAAAGAAGGGGAACTCGAAAAACCCTTTGCTGCGACAGAAATGGGACTGATTTATGTTAATCCTGAAGGTCCAGAAGGCAATCCTGATCCGGTTGCATCGGCAAAACAAATTAGAGTCGCTTTCACCCGTATGGGCATGAACGATGAAGAAACTGTTGCATTAGTTGCAGGAGGACATGCTTTTGGTAAGTGTCACGGGGCATCTTCTGAAAAATACCTTGGTCCTGATCCTGAATCTTCGTCCGTGGAACAACAAGGGCTTGGATGGAAAAGTAGTTACAAAACCGGCAAAGGTCCTGACACTATTACCTCTGGATTTGAATTAGCATGGTCACCTACACCTACCCAATTTGGAGTCAGCTATCTCCATTTATTGTTCAATAATGAATGGGAATTAACCAAAAGCCCTGCCGGCAAACATCAGTGGGTTGCAAAAAATGCACCTGCCATCATTCCTGACGCTCATGACCCAAACAAAAAGCATCCTCCGATGATGCTTACTGCGGATCTTGCCTTGAGGTTTGATCCAGAATATTCAAAAATTGCTAAACGCTTTCTTGACAACCCAAAAGAGTTTGAAGAGGCCTTTGCGAAGGCCTGGTTTAAACTTGTTCATAGAGATTTGGGTCCACGTGATTGCTATTTTGGCTCTGAGGTTCCAGATGAAGTCTTTATATGGCAAGACCCTTTGCCCAAGCGTGACTATGATGTAATTAACAAAGCTGATATAACAAAACTCAAGGCTAAAATTCTCGCTTCTGGTTTAAGCATTTCCCAGTTAGTTTACACTGCCTGGTCGTCTGCATCTACCTACCGCCAGTCTGATAGAAGGGGCGGGGCGAATGGTGCGCGATTGCGTTTAGCACCACAAAAAGATTGGGAAGTAAATCACCCCAACGAATTATTAAAGATTATCGGTGTATATGAAAAAATTCAAAAAGAATTTAACGGTAAATCAAAAAATAGAAAAGTATCCCTTGCAGATTTGATTGTTCTCGGTGGATGTGTTGCCATTGAAGAGGCAGCTAAAAAAGCGGGTTTTAAAATACATGTGCCTTTTGCACCTGGTAGAGTAGATGCCCTGCAAGAACAGATAGATGTCGCATTCCATTCCGCTATGGAGCCTCTTGCAGATGGATTTAGAAATTATATAAAAGACACCGGCGACGTATCACCAGAATATTTACTGGTGGACAAAGCCCAACTTCTAACCCTTACGGTGCCGGAAATGACAGTTCTGGTGGGAGGGCTCAGAGCACTGGGAGCTACCTATAAGTATTCAAATTATGGCGTATTTACAAATAAGCCGGGCATTCTTACCAATGACTTTATTACATCTCTATTAGATATGGGATTAGAATGGCAACCAGCTGATGAGAAGAATTATCTATTCAAAGGCTATGAAAGAAAAACAGGAAAACTGAAGTGGACAGCTACAAGAGTGGATTTAATCTTTGGACATCACAATGAATTGCGAGCAGTGGCAGAAGTGTATGCGGCGCGTGATGGAAAAGAAAAATTTGTGAACGACTTTGTCGCCGCCTGGAATAAAGTGATGAATCTTGATCGATTTGACATAATTTAATTTGGAGGTAAAACTATGGAAAATTTAAATCAAAAACAGATGCCGCTTCTGGGAGATAATTTCCCCGAAATGAAGGTGCAGACAACCCACGGTGTAATTAACCTACCGAAGGACTATTCTGGAAAGTGGTTTGTTCTTTTCAGTCATCCCGCAGATTTTACGCCAGTCTGCACAACCGAATTTGTCGCATTTCAAAAGAGATATGACAATTTCAAAAAATTGAATTGTGACCTGATCGGTCTTAGTGTGGATCAGGTCTTTTCCCATATAAAATGGGAAGAATGGATAAAGGAAAAATTAGGAGTTGAGATTCAATTCCCTATCATTGCTGATACTGGCGCAGTGGCAGAGAAACTTGGCTTAATCCATCCGGGTAAAGGAACCAATACGGTACGAGCGGTTTTTGTTGTGGATGATAAAGGAATAATACGGATAATCTTTTATTACCCACAGGAACTCGGCAGAAACATGGATGAGATACTGAGGGCTGTTGAAGCAATGCAGATATCTGATAAATATGGTGTGGCAATGCCGGCAAATTGGCCGAATAGTGAAGTCGTCAAAGATCATGTGATAATCCCACCAGCGAAGGATGTAAAAACGGCAAAAGAAAGACTTGAGAAAGCAAAGAAAGGTGAATTTGAATGCTTTGACTGGTGGCTATGCCATAAAAAATTAGTAAAATAAAAGTGAGGGTTCTTCGTCAGCTCTTCTGCGGTTGCTCGGCAATTTTGTCCTTTAAGATCGTATGACAGTGGATGAAAAGCTCTCTTCGTTCACCTAAATCCAGCCCTCTATGCTTCATCCGATGGCAAAAGGTTTTGCAGAATGAATGAAGTAAGATGGCACAGCGAAAGTAAAGTATATGATGTATAGAGGGCTGGACGCCTTTTATTATCAAAACAATATCAGTCATACTTCCACTATAATGCTGCAATTCTGGTTCTTCTTTTATGCATAAGCCTGATGTTATCGACAGGGAGACAATGATGAGGGTTTCCTGATAAATGTCTGATCATACATATCTTCGTTATAGCGTGATGCAATTTGATGCAGCAGCGGAAGGTCCGTCGTTCAACAAACAATAGCCACTTTTGGGGATTAACGGTTTTGTAGATCGATACGACCAGCGGCGAAGAGACACTTAAGCCAGAAATCTTTACATTTTACTTGCGGCGGACGAGAAAAAGATATGGCACAAAGTCATTGAACATTTCATAGCTGGTATTCCCAGAGAAATCATCGAATGACAGCTGGCGCATTTTGCTAAAGCCGATAAAGCCTATACCGCCGGCGTAAAAAAAGCATTGGGTTAGTAACTTGACAACAAGATGAAAAAATCAAAAGGCAGGGTTAAGTATCCTGCCTTTTTTGACCTGATTCATTTTTCGTTTCAGGTTATGGCTGAATTCCCAATAAAGTATTCCGCTTTAGTAAATCATTCTTTTTCAATGTTGTGTTGGACCATCAGTCATTTTGCCGATTCCTCACAAGCGTTGCGGGACATTTCGGTGAGAGCGGAAATATCTTTGATGATCATCATCTGAGCATCGGATAGGAATTCAAGGGTGGTGAAATTTTTATGTCCTGCTCCGTAATCTGTGTTTGCTAATTTTTGACTTCGAATTTTGGGTAACCTAAATGATGAGTCAACGACCCTTTTTTAAAATTGTTAAGGTTACATTTAATCAGAGGCGATTCGGGGGCAATGTTTAATTGTAAAAATTACTTGATTATGCAATGGTTCTCTTCTATATTTTTGCGCTGAAAATTTGGGGTCGTAGTTCAGTTGGTTAGAACGCCGGCCTGTCACGCCGGAAGTCGCGAGTTCGAGTCTCGTCGGCCCCGCACCTCAAGGGAAGTAAAAAATACTTCCCTTTTTGATTGGTGGGTGATGGCATGTGGTTAACCTATCACATGCATTTTTTTAAATGAGATCACTTTACTGTTAGTTAACGGGATAATTTCTCCCGGGGAATTAAGCGGTATAATTACTCGCTTTTAAGCAGATTAAGAAGTAAATGAGATAAATTTTTGCAAATATTCGTGTGGCTTTATCTATACACCACTCCGCTCATGTATCCCACCACCTGCGATTTTTCACCCACCGGAACATCACCGGAGGTGGCATATTTTAAAACTTTGCTTTTCGTAAATCCCAGCTGTTTACAGGCCAGCATCATCACTGCAATCGGCCCATATCCGCAGGCTTCAATTTTGCGCTGCTCGCATTTCTCCAACAACTTCTGATAATCAAATGCTTCAAAATAATCAAGTATTGATCGATCGAGCTTATAGGCGGTGTCATATGAATGATAGTGTGACAAATCAGAAGACGCCACAATCAAAGCCTTTTTCCCCTGCAGGACACTGGCTAAAGCGTTCGCTAAATTTTCAACATTCTTCCAGGATTGGTCGGCAATAACAATCGGGATAAGATTAAATTCTCCAATCGTCTTCTGCAAAAAAGGCAATTGTACTTCCAGGGAGTGTTCTCCACGGCCCGAAAAGCCGGTAGAATGGCCGGCTTCAGAAAAATGAATGTTGGGAGCTACCTGGGTCAGTTTTTCAGCCAATACATGCTCAACCGGGATTTTCCCGAAAGGAGTTTCGTAGAATTTTCCGGGATACACGGAGGCACCATCAAAATATTCAAAATGGGAGGGAGCAATAACCACTACCACATCGTAAGCTTTTCCTTTCACCTGTTTATACCCCCAGGCGGCTACTGGACCGGAATATACATACCCGGCATGAGGCGATACCAATCCACCAATTTCACCCTCAATTACCACCTCCGCCCTGGAAAGGTATTGATGAATCATGCGGGTCAATTCTGAAGAATTATCGGGATAAAACATACCCGCCACCGCGGGACTTCTTACCTCCTGAGCTTTTTGGGCACTTAAGAATGCACTACAAAATAATATCATCCAGATCACCTCCTTTAAGCATTTCATTCTGTAACGCTCCTTTTAATGAATTTGACCATCCAAAATTAGTCATTAAAAATCCATAAATCCAGAAATTGAATTGATTATTTGCTTTACAAGTTTTTTATTCTTATTGGATTATTTTTTATAAGGTAATTGTAAAAGATCTTGCACCAAAATAAATTGGTGTTATGGATCTAAAAT
>CAYMXZ010000107.1:0-11855 GCA_964394475.1 uncultured Caldithrix sp.
AATTTACCCTGACGAGCCAATTCGGTTAGATCCCTGGCATAACGTTCCAATGCCCGATATTTATCTTCCGGATTTTGATCAGTAACCCGCTGTTTGCCACGAACATCTCTTAACGCCAATAAAATCTTTTCTTTCGTTACTCCAAAACTGCTTAAAATTCGATATACTTCAGTGTTTTTTACAGAAAGCATGGCCAGCAATAGATGTTCGGTCGAAACAAACTCATCTCGCAAATTTCCGGCTTCCGTCATGGCTTGATTCAATACTTGATTAAAAGCCGCACTAGCATAAATATTTCCTGCCGGACCAGAAACTCGCGGATGTTTTTCAATGACCAGTGTAAGCTGACGATCCAGATCCACTACATTGACATCGATCTTTTTAAGAATGGCCGGTACCACTCCTTCTGAATCCTTCATCAATGCCTTTAGCAAATGTTCTGGTTCAAGCTGTTGCTGTCCATAATTAAGAACCAGTTGCTGAGCATCACCTATTGCTTGCTGTGCCTTTATGGTAAATTTTTCAAAGTTCATTTTATTTTCCTCCAATTTTTTAAAATTTTAAATCATTTTATTAAATGCATGAATTATGCCAAACTTTCAAAAGAAAACTATAAGTTTATTATAATTATAAGTTTAGAAAAATAAATTTCCCAACTAAATATTCAATAAATATCAAATTGAATAATTTTGTCAGATTGATATGTCAAAGAGGCAGGTAATCAAATTCAGGCTTTCAGAGAAATTTTTTAACGTGACAACATCTTTGGACAATTCTGCGATACATATTTTTAGATCAGGTTTTAAACGAAACCAAATAAAAAAATCATTATCATCTAAAATTGGATCTGCGGTCGGTCAATTTTAAGGTTGAAATTCATCGCATCCATTCAGGCTTAAATTTTATCAGAAGAATAATACACTTTTGCAGGCAATTATAAAAAAAGAACTGCTTTTTTAGGGAAGGTAGGTGAATTTATTTCAGAATAGCCCGTAAGAGGATCAGGAATCCCTTCTCATTTCCTTTGATCATATTTCGGCACTTTTTTGCTTCAGTGAAATTCGGAGATATTTCGATAGCTTTTTCAAACTCAGAGAGGGAGCGGAGGTAATAATTGCGGCTTTTTATCAAATTAAAAATCCCCAGATCATTCCAAAAATCAGGAAAATTCCTGGTATTATTATCGATATTGGTGAAATACGTTTCATACTTTTTTATGATTTCATGGGAAAGTTCACTTCCTCCAAAAAGGAATCGGAGAAAAAACTCGTATATTTTGTCTTTTTCTGGAGCAAAATCAATAAGTCGAAGTTGAAAATTTTCTATCTCAGGAATAATCACTTCATGATTATTGTCTTTAAGCAATTCCAGCAATAGATTAAATTGTTTTTGCCATACCGCCGATCGATATTTTTCAAGGTCTCTGACCTGTTTCAAATAAATAATGACCCGAGCTGGTACCGCTACGGCTTTGGGATCTTTCGCACCTTCCAATGCAGATTTATAAAGAGCTACACCCAGATTAAACTGACATTCATAATAATTGGGATTAAGATCCACCGCTTCTTTTAATAAAGTGATTGCCCGATCAAAATTTCCTGCAAATAGATAGGCCAGTCCACAATAATTCAACAGATCGGGATAACGATCGCCCAGATCATAGGCTTTCTTTAAAATTTCGCTGGCTTTCAAAAATTCTTTCGATTTCAGATAAGCAAGCCCCAATCCGATATAGGCTCGAATATTCCGGGGGGCATATTCAATGGCTTTTCTAAACTGGCGAATAGCCTCTAAAAAAAGATTTCGTTTAAGAAACAGACTGGCTAAATGAAAATGTGAAATAGGATGTTTGAATTTCTCCAGTTTTTCCTCAATCAGATATAGAGCCTCAATCTCATCGATAACAGAATTATGGAAGTCCTTGGTTACCTCATTTAAAAATTCGTAATTGATTTTTCGCTTTTCGTTTCTTAAATCCATTGGAAGTTCTTTGGAAGTAAGAAACATTCCCTTTTCAAAGACTTCTGAGATTATCTTCCGTGTTTGTATAACATAACCGGTATGGATATCAAAGACTCTTTTATCAATCTCTATTTTATCGTGTAATCCCAGATCTTCCACTTTTTTCTCCCCTCCTGATGCCAATTCCATAGACACCTATGACTTATTAAGAAAAAAGGGCTTGTAAACAAGCCCTTTTTATCATGAATTAAATTCAGTCTATTCGGCAGGAACAGGATGAGCAATTTGCGCTGAATATTTTTTAAAATCAAATCCTTTGAAAGTAGGCGATTTCTCATTATGACATTTCTTACAATCAGTTTCGGTGGGATTAATCAACCCGTAATCGGCCGCCTTTACCTCTCCCGCTCTGATCTGCTTCATGATCTTCATAGGATTATAAGCACTACCTGGTCCATGACAGGCTTCACACCCTACACCTTCTTCGATGGCAAGCGTCTTTTCAAATTTGGTTGCCGGACTACCATGGCCGGTTACATGGCAGACTAAACATTTGTCACTTTTTTGCGGATCATCGATACCCATTTTTTTGGCAATGGCTTTGGATTCTTCAGAAGCCAACGTCAAATACGCTTTGGCATGTGCTGAAGTCTCCCATATTTTAAACGCTTCGCCACTTTTCTTCGAACTGTGACACATCTTGCAGTTTTTCGATCCCACGTATTTGAAGTCTTTATTCTGAGCCATACCAGCCAAAAAAACAATTAGAACAACCACAATCATCAGTGAAATCCATGTGCTTCTCATTGTTTTTCTCCTTATTTAATTAAAATCTCAGTAAATTATAAATTAATCTAATTATAAATGCAAGCCAATTATACTTTCGCATATCATCAACCTTTACCCTGAATAGATTCCATTTGGCGTTAACATTGGGTTTTAATATTTGTTCCGGGCTTTTTGTAAATCTGATTGATATATCAATTGAGTCTGAAATAGCTCCTTGAGTAAGGCAATCAGAGATTCATTCACTTCTGGACTTATTTTATAGTAAACCCATCTATCTCTTCTGGTAAAAATGACCCAATGAGAATTTCTAAGGGTATTCAGATGGCGGGATATTTTGCTTTGCGACTGATTCAAAATAGTACTTAAATCTTTCACATTTAGAGCTGGAAAGTTTACAAGAAGATTGATTATTCTTAAGCGAGTGGGATCGGTCAACGCTTTGAAAAACTCACTGAGATCCACATCTACCTCTTAAAAAGTTTTTAAAAATTTAGACAAATAATTATAAATATAAAATCATTTTTTTTGTTATTCATCTCCCGATAGGATTGAAAATATGGAATCCCAATCACTTGTTAACCTATTTTTTTACTAACATCATCTGTTCATGAAACGAATGAGATATTTTCCTTTTATGAATTAACACTTTTGTTTTATATTTATTCATCATGTTAAATGATGAAAGTAAAAACCCATCTAATAAAAGGAGGAGAAAAAATGAAATCATTGGGGTCTATCGTTTTATCTCTGTTCATATGTCTATTATTTTTAATTGATTGCAGTAGTGAGAAAAAACAGGAAATGCAGAGTGAGCCTGCCATTCAAACTGAAAAAACGATTGATATTACCAGTGATATGCTGACCACACATATCGATTTAGTGTGTGGCATGGATCTGAGAAAATACGCGATTAAAGATACCACGATTTACAAGGGACAATTATATGGTTTTTGCAGTGAATATTGCAAAAAAAAGTTTTTAGAAGATCCAGAAAATATGATATCCAAATTAGAAAAATAATACTCTCTATTGAAATCCGATGATCAGGGATAAGACATCTGATTCTGAGTTTTTCCGTCCAGATTCATTCGATCGCCGCAGGAGATAGGTGCCAGTGCTATTCTATTTTGTCGAAACTGCTCTCGAATGGTTTTTCTGGAAAAACAAAAATCAGAATAACATAAATCAAAACTCCTAGGCCAGCGGATGCGAAGGAAGCAAAGACCCAGATCAAGCGCACGATTGAGGGATCGATTTTAAAATATTCGGCTAATCCACCACAAACACCCGCAATCATGCGATTTTCATGACTGCGATAAATTTGTTTTATCAGAGCAGAAAAATCTTTGTCAGTAGTGGTTGAACTCCCGCTGGCTTTATTTGAAGCAAAAATTAAAAATAGTCCGATACAAATTAAAAATACCGCCCACAATATTGTCCAGGGAATTTTCCAGAAACTAAAATAATCAAATATTCCTAATTCCCGGGTCAACAATAATATCCCGAAGAGAATTAAAATGACGGCCAGCAGAAAGGTACTGTCCTTTCCTACTTGTTTTCTTTCTTTTTCATTTTGATTTGGATTTTCCGGGATGATGAACAAAGCGACCAGGTATAGAATAAGTCCGATACCTCCAATAAACGTAAAAACCAAAAACAAGATTCGGATTAAATTCGCATCCAGATTTAAATATTCAGCCAGACCTCCTGCTACTCCTCCCAGATATCGATTTTGCCGGGAGCGAAATAATTTTTTTATTTCATTTGTTTCCTCAGCCATTCAAATTTCTCCTCAAAACGTACTGGTTATAACGCAAAAATAAAGTTAGAAGTTTCTCTTTAAATCGAAAGTTTTAAATCCACAACTTGATATTTTAAAGTTCCAGCCGGAACTCTTATTTCAATTATATCACCGATTTTTTTACCTAATAGGGCTTTCCCGACCGGTGAGGCTGTTGATATCTTATTTTCACGGGAATCAGATTCTTGTGGTGAAACCAGGGTATATTCCACTTCCATATTGCGATATAGATCTTTAAGCTTCACTCTGGATAAAATAGTTATCTTATCCTCCGCCATGTCTTCCCGTTTTAAAATTTTTGCCCGGCGCAGCGTTTGCTCCAATTGAGCTATTTTCGCCTCCAAAACAACTTGGGCTTCTTTGGCCGCATGGTATTCTGCATTCTCTTTTAAATCACCAAATGCTCGGGCTTCCGCAATCTTTTTGGTAATTTCCGGCCTTTTATTATGTTTCAGATCATCTAATTCTTTCGATAATTTATCATAACCTTCCTGAGATAAATAAACATAATCCGGCATACTTAACTCTCCTTTAATTTCGTGGGGCTACCCTTCTTAAATAAACCCTCCACCCTTTCCACACTGATCATACCCTTCAATTTACTGATGGAATTAATGATTCTGGTTAAATGGGGAAGATTTTTTACTTCGATGATTAATTTACCGGTCACTAATTTATCCTTTGCCTTTAAATCGACATGGATGATATTGGTGTTTTGTGCAGAAATGGCCTGAGTAATATCTCTCAATAAATTGCGCCGATCCTCTCCGAGCAAAGCTAATTGCACCTTAAATTTTTCATCGGCCTCTACCGTCCAATTTACCTGTAGAGTCCGGTCTTTTACCTGCACCAGCCGCTGGATATTCGGACAATTGGTACGATGGATGGTTACCCCTTTCCCCTTAGTAAGATAACCAATAATATCATCGCCAGGCACTGGCTGACAACATTTTCCGATGTGCACGACCATATTATCCACTCCCTCCACCTGAATGGCTGAATGCTTTTTTCCCCGTCGTAAGATTTTATCTATCAGGCTATCCTTGGGCTCTTTTAATTTCTCGGGTGCAATAGTTGAAAATATTTTTTCAATGGAAATATCTCCCCTTCCAATAGCCGCTTTTAGATTTTGCAAATCATCAAAATGCAATTTTTTTACTAATTCTTCTAATTGTTCATCGTTTAATTTGACATGATATCGTTTTAAATATTTCGCGAGAATTTCATCCCCCAACGTGACACTATGATCGAACTGAATTTCCCGCAAATATTTTCGAATATGATGTCGAGCTTTGCTGGTTTTAACAAAAGTTAACCAGTCCTGATTTGGATGCTGGTTCTGGCTGGTAATAATCTCAACCTGATCCCCACTATTAAGAACCGATTTGAGGGGAACAATTTTACCGTTCACTTTGGCTCCGATGGCATGCATGCCAACATTGGTATGAATGGCAAATGCGAAATCTACAGGAGTTGACCCTTTGGGAAGTTTGACCACATCACCCTTCGGGGTGAAGACAAAGACTTCGTCCTGATAAAGATTAATCTTCAAACTGTCTAAAAAGTCTTTTGCATCAACCGTTTCTCCTTCTTCATACTGCTCGAGCAATTGCCTCACCCATAATAAGCGATTGTCAACTTCATCACCATTTTCAACTACTTTTCCTTCCTTATAACGCCAGTGAGCGGCTATACCCATTTCAGCCACCCGATGCATCTCGGCGGTGCGTATCTGTACTTCGACCATCCGACCTGATTTATCTACTACAGTGGTGTGCAACGACTGATAGCCGTTAAATTTCGGCATGGCAATATAATCTTTAAATCTCTCATACACCGGGATAAACAGATTATGAATAATACCCAAAACGTAATAGCATTCTGCGACCTGTTCGACGATGATGCGAATTGCAAATAAGTCATAGATTTCTTCCAGCGGTTTATTACGGGTCTTCATTTTTCGATAAATGCTATACAGGTGTTTGGGCCGTCCCTGGACTTCTGCTTTGATGTTGTGCTGTTCCAATTCATGGACAATCGGCTCGATAATTCGCTGAATGTACATTTCCCTTTCTTCTTTTCTTTCATTGAGCCTTCGTCCCAATTCTGTATAGGCTTTGTTATCGATGAACTTAAAGGCCAGGTCTTCTAATTCACTCTTTAACTGAGCCATGCCAAAGCGATGGGCTAAAGGAGCATAAACATCACGAGTTTCCATGGCTATACGCATCCTTTTGCGAGCTGCCACATGTTGTAAGGTGCGCATATTATGCAATCGATCGGCAAATTTAATGATAATCACCCGGATATCTTTCGCCAGAGAAAGCAACATCTTCCGGAAAGTTTCCGCCTGTCGTAATTCAAGACTTAACGATTTTCGCCCACTGATTTCACTAATTTTGGTCACTCCATTAACCAGATTGGCAATTTCCTTCCCAAACTTTTCTTTTAAATCATCCAGGGTAAATCCAGTATCTTCAACGACATCGTGCAATAATCCCGCCGTGATAGTCGTACTGTCCATTCTTAATTTAGCCAGTATTTTTGCCACATTCAAACAGTGTTCAAAATAAGGTTCTCCCGAATAGCGAAATTGATTGCGATGAGCCCAGATGCCAAACTGAAAAGCTTCCTGCAATAATTCTTTATTGCAGTTTTGATTGTAACTGCTGACTTCCTCGACTAATTCATTAAAAGGCTGTTGGTACTTATTAATCAGCTTAATATATGTTGGATCATCTTTTTCGATTTTAAACATTAATGAATCTCTCTCAACCTTTCATGTCTGATTGTCAGATCTTTAGTTCATTCATGGCTAATTCATTGAAAATTTGATCAACCCTCTTTCTTTTAAAACTCTAACCAATCGAGGCTTGTAGATCATATCGAAGGTATCTGCTTTATCAGGAAATAATAGTAACGCAAAGTCTTTAGCATGCTGTATATATCGCAATCCTTCGAAAAGCGATAAATTTTCAGTTTGATAAAGAATCTGTATGGTTAGATCTATCATTAACTGCAATCGGCGCAATTTCTTATTTTCTTCAGCAATTGCCTGATTCATAGCAGTAAAATATAGTAGAAGAAAGTGTATAAATAAATAAAAATTTTTGATCTACCAATCACCGAGAACTCACAAAATATTTTATAAATAAGGCGCTAACCATAAGCCATGTTAACATCTGCTGAGATCTTTTTCATATTTAAAATTACTATATCATCAATAGAGTTCCGAGAAGAAGAAAAAATTTAAAAAATTCTTTTCAGTCCGCTGAACTCACAGTAAAATTACCAAAGAATAAAAATGATGCTCTCTTTTAACCAGGAAAGGTCAGGATAAAAACCATTCATTTCATAGAAAGGTAGAAGTATGGTGAAAAAGATTATCGTGTTCAGTTTTGCTTTTTTCCTGATGCAATGTTCGTCAACGCCGGAAGTCCCTACTGAAAAACCCACCCCTCTGGAAAAAAATTCTTTTATTCAAACTTCCAGTGGGTTGGCGTATCATGATATCCTGATTGGAAAAGGGAAAACTGCCAAAGCGGGAGATGTGGTGACCGTGCACTACACAGGGTGGTTAGAAGACGGAAAACGCTTCGATAGTTCGATAATAAGAAATCGTCCTTTCCAATTTACTTTAGGTGCTGGACAAGTAATTGCCGGATGGGAAGAAGGCATTCGTGGAATGAAAGCAGGAGGGATCAGGCAGCTAAGAATACCCCCTCATTTAGGATATGGAGCTTCCGGGGCCGGTAAAGTAATTCCTCCCAACGCCAGTTTAATTTTTGAAGTGAAACTTCTGGAAGTAAAATAAACGGCCTACGCTTTAATCACCATCCTCATTCGCAAAGCGAGGTTGATAGCCATGCTTTCGCCGCTCCAACCGGTCGCGCCGATGATAGAGAGAATTTTTATAGGCCAGCAAGGAGGATTCTTTTCCCAACTGTTCCAGCAAATTTATATGGTCGAGCGCTTTATTGACTAATTCCAGCGCCGCCTGATAATTTTTTTCTTTGTGCTCATAATATTTAGCCAATTCCTCAATCGCTGTGGCATGATCCTTTTGGGTGGCCAGTAATTGATGAAATAATTCACTGGATTGCTGATACTGCCGGCGATGTTTATACAGCATGGAAAGGAAAAAAAGTGACTCAATTTTTAATTGGGGATTCTGGGTGGACTCCAGGAGTTGCTGAAAAATTGGCTGAGCGGCTTCATACAGATGACGACGATAATAATATCTGGCAATAGAAAACAGATCTTCATCATGATCTAAATATTTAAATGGATCAGAAACAATGAGACCGATCTGAATAGCCAGCAGAATCATATTGCACACATCATGAAAATTGTGTTCAAAAACCTGTTCTAACAAAGACACTTTTCGTTTTCGGATGTACTCAAAATAAATTTGAGGAATCAATTCGCCAGGAATGTCCTGAATTCGTTCCTGTCCTAAAATAGCATATTCCAGATTTTTAAGATCACATCCGGCTAATCTTTTCTTCCAGATTCGGCGGGCAAGGTGTAAAAAATCGATATGACAGAGCTGATCAATCCGTGTCTCCATACGATTCAGAACAAAGCGATTGCGAAGCAACGGAATATCGAATGACTTTCCATTATAAGTGGCCAGATTTTTAAAGGAGATAAAAGAATTCTCAACATGCTTCAATAACAGCCATTCATATTGAAAATCGGGTAAAAGATATTGCCGCACCACAATATGATCCCATTCAAGATGTCCAAGGCCAACCAGAAAAGCGAAAGTGCCGCTTCCCCCTGCAATTCCGCTGGTTTCAAGGTCAATGAATAAAGTGTGTTGTAGATCCAAATTTTCAACCAGATGAGAGCCATTTAGTTGATGAAAGTTAGGGATAATGCCCTGACAATTCTTAAAGTCGGACATCAAAGGAAACGACTGCAGAGGATAAATTCTTTCTTTTATCACGATGAAGGAATTTTTTTCCTGTATGATAGCCGCTTTGAGTTCATACTCAAATTCGCGCATCCAATCGTCATCACGCATAGTTTCCAGAGGGGAGACGGTTAGTTCCGGTTTTGATTTATCAAGACGTGCTAATTTGCTTCTAATATCCATAGATCAGGGTGCAATTAGATAATGGTTAATAAATTCCAGAATTTTTCCGGCCTGATTTTTTCCTTTTTCTCCAACTTCCAGCAGCGGTCCCACACAGCTCGGACAACCTGACTGGCAGGGACAATTTTTCACCAGTTCCAGAGCCGCGGTAAAAAGTGGATAAGGATAATTCATGAGTTTAAGGGATAATCCAATGCCTCCGGGATAATTATCATAAATATAAATGGTTGGTCGATTCGAGAAGGGAGCGCGCGTCATGGGGATCGAGCGAATATCTGATGGATCACACATCAGGAAAAGAGGAGCAATATTGCGGATGACATTGGCAACCGCCTGTAAGGCCCCTCCTAATTGTGAAGCAGGAATGTCTAAATGATCAACGGCGGAAGCTGGAAATTCAATCCAGCAGGCATTTGTGCTCATTTCGATCTCAGGCAAATAAACCTTACCCGCTCCTACATTCTCATGGGTAAATAATTTGATCTTCTTATAGCCGGTAGTCACTGTGTTTACATTCACTTCACCGTAAACCAGTTTTAAATTTTCTAATTCCCTCTCTTCTTCGATCCTTTCTACTTTTATATTGGTTTTAGTAATCGCATCAGTAAAATAATCCACATTGACCGCTTTCACATAGGCCTTCTTGCGGGCCCAATCCAATTCATCCACGTGATATTGATTTGTTTCGTGCATATAGATGGCATCCTGATGAACCAGCATCTGGGCGCCAAATAAATCCACTTCCCCGATCACTCGCTCTCCTCTGGTCTTATCAATAATAACCACATTATCCGGAGAGGCACTGCGCAGGCTTACTCCCTCAGCGGGGAATATCTCGCTCATCCAATAATATTTGCCATCGGTAAACCGCAAAACATTCTTCTCGGTTAAATATTCCAGAACCTCGCGGGTCGCTTCCATCCCGAAGAGTTCATCTTGCTGAAATGGTATTTCAAAGGCGGCACATTTAATATGGCTCATAAGAATGAGAAGATTATTGGGATCGATGATTCCACTTTCGGGTGATTTTCCAAAAAAGTAAGAGGGATTTTCCACAATAAACTGATTTAAGGGCGAACTGCTGGCTACCAGGATGGTTAAGGAAGTAGAGCTGCGCCGCCCGGCTCGGCCGGCTTGCTGCCAGGCGCTGGCGATAGAACCAGGATAACCTGCCAGAATGGATACATCTAATTGCCCAATATCTATTCCCAACTCCAGAGCATTGGTGCTAACCACCGATAGAATATCACCTTTTTTAATCCCCTGTTCAATACGTCGTCTCTCAGAGGGTAAATAGCCACCACGGTAACCACTCACTTTTTCGGGTGAGATATGCAACTTTTTAGCAGCTTCTTTTATGTAGCGCGTTAAAATTTCGACTCTGATACGACTCCGGGCAAAAACGATGAACTGCACCTTTGCTGCCAGCAGATGGCGAGCTAATTGACTGATCTCGTTGATGATGGAACGCCGGATTCCCAACTCACGGTTCACTACCGGCGGATTATAAAAAACAAAATGTTTTTTACCGGTGGGGGCTCCACTTTTATCAATGAGAGTCAATGGTTCGGCGATCAATTTTTCTGCCAGCTCTAAAGGATTGGCAATCGTAGCAGAACAACATATAAATTGAGGCGAACTTCCGTAAAAATTGGCGATTCTTTTCAAGCGTCTCACTAAATTTGCCAGATGACTACCGAATACCCCCCGATAATGATGAATTTCGTCAATAACCACGAACCGTAAATTCTCAAATAATTTCACCCAGATGGTATGGTGGGGCAAAATCCCCTGATGAAGCATATCTGGATTGGTAATGACGATATGCCCGGAGCGACGGATAGCCTTGCGCGCCGTCACCGGGGTATCTCCGTCAAAGGTATAGGTACGAATATCTTGTTCAGTAAAAGTAATTAATTCATGCAATTCCTGTAATTGATCTTGTGAAAGGGCTTTAGTTGGGAAGATATAAATAGACCTGGAATCGGGATTTTGTAGGATGGTGTTCAAAACCGGCAAATTGTAACATAACGTTTTCCCGCTGGCAGTGGGTGTCACAATAACGACATTTTTTTGATCGTGTAATGTCTGAAAGGCTTCCAACTGGTGAGAATACAGTTTTTTGATTCCTTTCTGCTCCAGCGCCTTAATTAACAAAGGATGCAATTGAGCAGGAAAATCTACATAATGACCCGGCGAAGG
>CAYMXZ010000108.1:0-11735 GCA_964394475.1 uncultured Caldithrix sp.
GCTCAGGTGGATTTGGATACGATCCATTATTTATCCCGGAAGGCTATCACCAAACTTATGCTGAATTGGGGGAAGAAATAAAAAACCGTATCAGTCACCGCGCTATCGCTTTCACAAAAGCCCGGAAAATAGTAGAAGATCTCTTTAACCAATAAAAAATTCAGGGGATCAGAATGTCTTACAGGATGATGCTTTTTCTCAAGCTGGCAATTATGGTTATCATGGTATGTGCTCAGACCATCTTTCCGAAAAGTTTTACCATCGATCGTATTGAAATTAAGGCTACTATTGAAACGGATGGAAGTCTATTCATTCGTGAATCACGAACCTATACTTTTCGAGGTCAATTTTCATGGGCGGATTACCGACTTCCACTAAAAGGTGTGGGAGAAGTAAGGGATTTTTCACTACAGGATGAGTCAATTACCTATCTTCCCGGCTCAGATTCCCAACCGGGAAGTTATTATATTGAATCTTACTCGGATGAATTTTATGTCCGTTGGTTTTATCAAGCGCAACATGAAACACGCACCTTTATTTTACAGTATCGTTTGACTGATGCAGTGACTTTGTATCAGGATGTCGCTGAGTTCTATTACCAATTCGTGGGGGCGGATAATCAATTTCAGATCGGAGCAGTTGATGTTACCATTGCACTTCCTCAAACCGCCACCTACCCGGAAGTTCGGGCCTGGGCTCATGGTCCCCTATGGGGAACTATTCAATTCCTTACAGGGAAAATTAATCTGCAGGTGGCGCCCCTACCGGCTCAGCAATTCTGGGAAGCCAGAGTGATATTTCCTTTAAGCTGGGTTCCCGGCGGCCAGCGCCGCATGGCAAAATCCCAGCTGTCTTACATCCTTGCCGAAGAAGAAGAGTGGGCTGTAAAATCTAATCTGGAGCGAGAACGCGCAAAAGAAAAAGAACAAAGCAGTAAGCAGAAACAATCTCTTGCCTGGAAAATCTCGTTGCTGTTGGCGGGAATTCCCCCGATCGTCTGGTTACTGCTTTTTTTAAAACACGGTCAGAGTCATCAGGTGCCCTTTTATGAAACAATGACGTCCGAGCTGCCTCGTGATGAACCACCGGCAGTGACCAGTGCATTTCTTAATCATGGACAGGTTTATGGCAACGCTATTATTGCAACTATTTTAGATTTGGCTCGACGTGGTTACATAAGCATTGAACAATTATCTCCTCCTGAGAAAAAGTGGTGGGGATCCAAACCGCCAGAATTTGTTCTGCAATTTATTTATCAGCAAAAAGCTGACGATCAATTGTTGGATTTCGAAAAGGATTTGTTAGACTTTATCTTTACCGATTTAGGAAAGGGAGAAACCTCAGTCAATTTTTCCGCCTTCCGAAAAAACTCCAACACCGTAAGAAAATGGTTTACCGAATGGAAAAAGCTGGTGGAAAATCATCTTCAGAATCAACCCTATTACGATCGGGAGAGCAAACGAGCTACCGTTTATTCCATTTTAACTTCTTTAACCATCCTAATCGCCGGGATACTCATTGTGGTTTATCTGGGAACCGCAGGGACGATAGCTATCGTGAGCGGAGCAGCATTTTTTTGGCTCTCTCTGGCTATTCTCCGCTACACTCCAGAAGTGAAACTGCGTCTTAAAAAATTAGCCGCATTGCAAAAATATTTGAAGAAATATTCCTTCTTGCAGGAATCGAGTAAAGAAGGGTGGCCCTCTTTTCTGGTATATGGTGTTGCTTTGGGAGTAGGAAACAAAGTTATCGAAAAAATGATGCTGTCTTTATCGGTTGATGAACAGCATCACTATTTCTATTGGTACCACTATCCGGTGGAGAGATTCACCTCTCCTGCCGATTTTGCCGGCGCCATCACTTCGATGATAAGTATTGCCAGCAGCACGATGAGTTCTTCCAGTGGAGCGGGAGGAGGTGCTTCCAGTGGCGGCGGAGGGGGAGGCGGGGGTGCCTCCGGCGGTGCCGGCTAAGATTGAACTTCCGCTTTCATGAAATTGAAGTTACTTGAATGATAGACTTTTGAAAAGTTTGATGATAGATTGAGCGGACATTTATTAATTTTCTAAGGAATTTCATTATCCGAATGTATTACAAGGAGCTCATAGATGATAAAGAGAATTCTCATTCCACTTGATCCTTCTCCCTTTACTGATTCGGCTCTGGAAATCGGTACGACCATGGCCAAACTGAATCAAGCTGAATTAACCGGGATGGTCATTCTGGATATCCCCGGAATTAAAAAATCTATTGGTCCCGTGCCACTGGGCGGACTGTATTACGCCGAAAAAATAGAGAAAACCAAACAGGAAGATGCCAGAAAGGAGATTCAAAAATTACTAAAAAAATTTAGGGAGAAATGTAAAAAAGAGGGTATTCCCTGTCATGAATTAGAATTGCAGGGGAATCCCAGCGAACGCATCATTCAGGAATCCATTTTTTATGATGCCATGCTTCTGGGAATGCGCACCTTTTTTCATTTTGAAACTCATGATTCCCCGGGCCATTCTCTGGAGGAAATTCTGGATGAGACTATTACTCCAGTTTATGCCGTTCCTGAAAAATTGGTGTTTCCCCGCATTCCCCGGGAAAAAATAAAAGTACTGATAGCTTTTGATGGAAGTTACCCTGCGGCTCGCGCTCTTCAACGGTTCGCTCAATTAGTTCAGCCAGAAATCTTTGAAGTGCTATTACTTACTTCACAGGAAGAAAAGGAAAAAGCATTCTATTTGCTTGAACAGGCCGAAACCTATCTTCAATGCCATAATTTTAAGAATATTCAGAAGAAATGGGAGACCGAACACATCATTGATGCCATAAAAGATACTTACCTGGATTGGGCACATATGGTGGTCGTTGGTGCCCATTCTAAAAAAGGAATGTTCAATTTTATGGTCGGCAGCTTAACCAGATTTTTAATCAAAAGCGCCCGAAACATCCTGCTGATTGGACAATAAAATTGAACTAGCTCGATGAATCGTACAGACCTAAAAATCAAAAAAGATCTTTCTATCTCAATGGTTGCCGCTAACAATTACAGCCTGATATTTGCCCTGCCATTAACCATACTTTTTTTAGTCTTGTTTCTGGTCAGCTGGGGAAAATCCGGTCTTATCCAGGCTCGCCATGAAATTGTTCAGTATATATGGACATTCATTTTATTCATCCTGGCCGGCATTTTTCTGCACGAGCTTATTCATGGCTTTGCCTGGACGTTGCTGGGAAAAAAATCAATAAAAACTATCCGGTACGGAATTAACTGGAAAGTTCTCTCGCCCTATGCCCACTGCCATGAAGCTCTGCCGATTCAGGCCTATCGGCTGGGAGCTATATTGCCCGCTGTTATCCAGGGATTCATTCCAGTATTCATCGGACTGCTCACTGGAAGCGGGGTGGTTTTTCTTTATGGGTTAATTTTTACCGCCGCCGCAGGAGGAGATCTGGTAGTCCTGTGGTTACTAAGACATGAAAGTTCCAAAGAATGGGTACTTGATCACGATTCCCGTGCCGGGTGTTATATCATTGATAGTTCAATGACCTGAATAAACTCATTGTCTAATATATTTGTTCTTAGTCATGTGAATCTCTGGTATAGACTCAAAATCGAATTCTTGAAAAATTATGATTCTTGTAACTCATCCTATTTCATTTGATAATGATTCTTTTCATTGAAAAAATCCTCTATGGTATTAATCTATGCTTCCTGGAGAATAATAGTGAAGAGAGACAATAAAAAAACCGAATCATTCTCTTCCGATTACATCGAACTGGACCGTCAGGGTTTCTGGAAATTCAACGATGGTTCAGCCGATCGCTTTGGATTCTTTAAAGAAGAAGAACAGCAAAAAATAGAGGCCAACCAAAAATTGCAGAAAAATCAGATAGCATATAATTATCAACGAATAAACCCGGAAATCGAAGAGAGTGAATGGTTGCATTTTTATCATCAACTGGCCGACCGATTTTTTTGTAAATATGATTGCATTCGGGTATATAGCAACGGCCGAATCTATGGAATAAAAAACGGTAATCCACATTTATTAACTACTCACCCCGATGCCTACCGCAAGGCACAAATCTCCATAAAAAATTCTTCTCACTTCTGAATTCAGCCTACAATTAAAGTTTGCCTGCTTATTATTCGAATATACTAACAGGAAACATAAGAGAAGTTAATGACAGTCTGGGGATTGGTTTTAAAATTTTTATTGCCAGGCAGTGTGCTTTATTTTTTTCTATTGTTACTGCTGCAGGTTGAATTCCTTCAGTCCTGGCTACCTTCTATTACAAGTTTTCTCCCGTATTTTATTTTCTTATCGGGACTCTACATTGGCTGGAAGTTCAGCCGTAGCCGCCTGATTTTTGTCCTTCTCGTTTTAACCATAGCTGATCACACTCTGCAAACCCTGACTTTCCAGTTTACCGCCGGGGTTAATATCGATCTCATCGTTTTTAATATCATCAGCTTCATTCTTCCATTAAATATTCTGATTATTGCCTTATTGCGTGAAAGGGGAATTTTTACCTGGCAAGGTATATGGAGATTAAGCCTGATTTGTATTCAACCTTTCATCATTTACACCCTGGTCAAATTTCGCTATTTAGTATTCTTTTCCTTTCTCGACTGGGAATTTCTGAAAAGTAATTGGTTTCAGCAGGCTGATATCCCTCAACTATCTATGTTAATATTCATCATTACCGCTATCTTTTTAGTAGTCAACTATATTCTGAGAAAGGACATGATCGAGAGCGGTTTGTTCTGGGTTTTGTTATGCGTATTTGGGGCTCTGGTGGAGAAGGGTTCTCCTGCATCGGCCTCCGCATATTTATCAACCGGCGGTTTAATTCTGATTTTGTCTTCTCTGAAATATTCTCACAAAGTCACATCCCGAGATGAATTGACGGGTTTGCCAACTCGCCGCTCCATGAGCGATACTTTTCTAAAACTGCCTGCCCGATATTCTATTGCCATCGTCGATATAGATAACCTGAAAACTTACAACGATGAATTTGGTCATGAAACCGGGGATCAGATACTTCGCATGGTAGCGTCCAGAGCCCTGGAAGTTGCAGGCAGGGGAAAAATATTCCGGTATGGCGGTGAAGAGTTTTGCATCATCTTAGCGGAAAAATCAGCCAATGAAACCCGGGTATTAATGGAACAGCTGCGCCGAAAAATTGCTGGCAGATTCTTTGTTGTCCGAAGCGGAAAGCGACCATTGAGTAAACCAAAAGTTCTGGACCATGCTCCGCGATCTGATGAAAAAATTAAAGTAACAGTAAGTATCGGCATCGCCGAGCGGAACGAAAACCTGCGCGAACCAGAAGATGTGATAAAAGCCGCTGAAGAGGCTTTACAGCAGGCAAAAAAAGCCGGACGAGATCGACTGCTGATCCACGGCACACTTCACGCCTGGGAAACTTGAGAAATTCTATTCCAATCTCACCAAAATTCTTTTCATGAAATAGTTTCTTTCCGAGATTCCTCATCCATTTCATTTTCAATCCACAGCTATGGTTAAAAATTTTTCCTGACCGAAAACCTTTTAGGGTGTGGCAATCAAATCTGTCATTAAATAAATGGATTTATAAAATGACAGCTCGCCATAGGTAATGAATTGGCCGGGCGAGAAAAAAATATTGATCGGCACTTTAATTTTTGTAATTTACTCTCAATTCAAACGGGTAACAGCTTGAGCGACAAAATTCTCTTTCTAATCATTGAATATGTATTACAAAATGCGAATCCCAATCTTTCACATTCCGACAGCGTTTCTCAAAACCTCCTTTCTTTTGTGCACTTTCAACACGTTAAACTTCAGCAGTCAATAGATGCCGATCAAAATATAACCTTACTTCATATATGACCCACCAGATGGGCAGGAGACCAAAATGAAATCTCTACTTTATCTTCATGTTTTCGTCATTTTAATAACGCTGGTGTTTTCCTTTTCCTGCGGTGAAAAAAAAGAAAAGTTAGAAACGGAGGTTACTCACGCTGGTACTCAACCTTACTTTTACCAGGCGGGGATCGATTCGATTGCGGTGGCTGATACGCAGCTCCGGATAATCTCCTATGCACCACAGGGAGAAACCCGCGGACAGGCTCAAATCAAAATCGACTTTTCCAACCCGCTGATTCCTCTCACCCCCCTCAGCGATACCGAAAGAGAAAAAATATTACAGTATTTTTCCCTGCAACCGGCCGTAGAGGGAAAATTTCGTTTTCTGGGCACCTCAACAGTGGTCTTTCAACCTGATCACAGTTTACCGCTGGCTACTGATTTTCAGGTAAAAATCACCCGGGGTTTAAAAGATATTTTTGGAAACGAACTGCCAAATGATTTCTCCTGGGAATTCCAGACACCATTTCCACAGATCCAAATAATCCCTTACAACGGTAACAGGCAGGTAAATATAGATGTGGCCATCGAGGTGCGCAGCAATGCCGCACTGGATCTGAAATCTCTCGCCGAAAAATGCTCATTAATCGAAACGGAGAACGATAGAAAAGTAGATTGCCGTCTGCTGGAAGATGAAAAGAATCCAGTGAGCGAGAAAGACATTGGAATGGGTCGAGTCTGGTTTCGTTATTTCTTAAAACCGACCCAGTTATTGAAAAAAGATACCGACTATACCGTGGTAATTTTTGAAGGTTTAAAGACTAAACGGGGAAATCGTACCATTCCCCATGCCATTACCTCTAGCTTCAGGACATTTCCACCTTTTCGATTTCTACAAGCTGGTTTTTGCAGTGGATGTGGCGCTAATCTTGTAACTCTCCCGATTCTATCATTTACAAACCGGCCCCAGTATAAAGATCTTGATCAATTTGTCATCATCGAACCGACCACCGAGCAATTTCCTTTCTACCTTTACGGTTGCCAGGACAATGATCTGGGAATAAACGACTATCTTCTGCAGCCCCACACGACCTACACCGTAACCATTAAAGCCGGCCTGAAAGACGTTTTCAATCAAGACCTGGAAAATCCGCAAACGGTTACTTTCACTACCGGTGAATATACTCCCAGAATGTGGGGTCCCAGTGGGTATCAGATTATCACTCCCAATCTGGAACCAATAGTGGGAATAAAAACCATTAACATCAACAGTGGGTTCTACAAAATTTTCTCCCTGCAGCCAGAACAGATCCTTGTGAGAGAAAAACTCGATTATTACTATTCAATTCAACAACTGCTAAATGCCATTAAAAGCGCTGAGCAGCCGATGAGTATTCCATTGAATGAATCCAAAATAGGAAAATCCTTCCTCGACCTGCGACCGTTTCTACGCGGTGGCAATTATGGGGTAGTGGCTTATAATTTTCGCTCTCCCAAAGTACAATGTTTTGATCAACCCATCCAGTTCAATGGTCTTATTTTGCGAACAAATCTGGGGATCTACACTCAATTCCATCCCTCCAATGGGATCGTTAAAATAAATCAATTGACTGATGGACGACCCGTCCCGGGAACAAAAATTACCATTTATCGCGAAGATGATCTGCCACGATTGGATAAACTGTGGGACCGCATCAGCGGGGGTGAGATACGCAGAATTGAACCCTGTTTTCAGGGAATAACCGATAACAACGGACTGCTGAATCTTTCCGGACCGGATATGGCCAAATGCACCAAACGTCGCATAACCAACAAGACGCTTAATGAATTGTATCCACCAGAAGCTGATCCCGATGATATTTTATATGACCAGGAACAGTTTGGCTCTCCTGAACCACCTCGGCTGTTGATCATCGCCGAGAAAGGTGATGATTGGACTTTTTTACAGACCGATGCTTACGGTAATCCTTCCGTCTGGCAGTTCGGAATAATGGCCGATTGGGAAGCAGAACGTCCAATCTCCCGGGGAATAATTTTTTCTGATCAATTTCTTTATCGACCCGGCGATACGGTTCAGATGAAGGGAATTTCCCGATACTTATGGTATGGAAGGCTAATGAACGGCAAAGGCCAGGAATATACGATTAAATTGCGAGATCCTCTGGGCGCTGAAAAAGAAATCGGTAAAGTGAAAGTGAGCGATTTCGGTACCTTTCACTTTGAAATCCCCACCCGGCCAGGCCAACCGCTGGGTTACTATCAGGTAGTCGCCAGGACTCCTGATCCGGGTCTACAATTTTATGGGGAATTTCGCCTGGCTGAGTTCCGGGTGCCAGAATTTCAGGTGAAACTTGAATTGGATAAAAAGCTCGCAGTCGCGGGTGCCCCCCTTCAAATCAACTGGGAAGGTAAGTATTACTTTGGCGCTCCAATGGGCAACGCCTCATCTTCTCTAAATATCACCCGCCGAAAAACATATTTCCAGCCTAAAGGATGGGAGGAATTTTCCTTTGGTATACCCGATTATCTGCAGGATCAAAAAGTGGCTCTATCGAGCAGCTACCTGCGGGAAACTATAGCACTCGACACGCGAGGCATTGGTCAAAAGACCGTTCAGCTAAACCGGGAGGATGTACCATATCCAATGAGCTACTATTTTGATGTTGAAGTTGAGGATGTTTCACGTCAAACAGTTTCTGCCGGGCAGGAAGCAGTGTTACTGCCCGATGATAAACTTATTGGTTTAAAGCTTTCTACCTGGATTGTTACAAAAAATAAACCTTTTGAAGTATCGGTAATTGTTACTTCACCGGAAGGTATCGCAAAATCCGATATTCCATTGAATGTGAAATTAGTCAAAAAAGAATATCACTCCGTACAAACCGAGACGCCGGACGGCCGCTTAACTACTGAACGAAATATCATCAAAAAGGTCCTGTCGACGAAAGAAATAAAAAGTTCACATCAACCGGTACAGGTTTCATTCACACCTCCCGAAGCTGGAAGTTACTTTATCCTGGCCGAGCCGAAAAAAGAACCGACTCCCGGAACCTCAACCGCCGTCTCCATGTGGGTCGCCGGAGAAGAATATGTGCCATGGGAGGAAACCGGTGAAGATCGCCTGGAAATCATTATGGACAAAAAGGAATACCGCATTGGTGATGAAGCCACTGCTTTCATTCAATCACCTTTCCCGGAAGCTGAATTATTCATCACCATCTGCCGGGAGAAAATATTCCAACAGGAAATCATTAACTTCAAAGGAAGTTCATACCTGTATAAATTCCAAATTACCGAGGAGATGCTTCCCAATGCCTATGTTGGGGCTACTTTGTTTCGGCTGGGAGATCCTATTGTGCCGGTAAAAGAAGAGTCGGGTAAACATATTGAACGAATAGGCTTTGCGCCTTTCCAGATCTCCCGCGAGTCACGTTATCTCCAGCTACAAATTACACCTGGTCGACTCAAAGCCCGGCCAGCAGAACAAATGTCGGTTCATATTGAAGTCCAGAAACCCGACGGACCAACCGAACTGACTGTAATGGTGGTTGATGAGGCCGTCCTGGCTCTTTCCGGATACTCACCACCCGACCTGGTAAAGGTAGTCTATGCTCAACGCGGTTTCTCCGGAAGAATAAATGATAATCGACCATTCGTCATCACCGAAGCAGAATTATTACAAAAAGGAAGCGGGTATGGAGGTGGCGTTTTAGCCGGAATGGGTGACACCAGAGTGCGAAAAGAATTTTTAAAACTGGCCTATTATAATCCTCAACTGGTGACCGATCGCTATGGAAAAGCTAGCTTTCAGTTCAAACTCCCGGATAATCTGACAACCTGGCGCATCATGGTAGTAGCAGTAGGAGAAGCAGATCGCTTTGGCTATAGCGAGGAAAAAATAGTGGTGAGTCAGCCATTTATTTTGAGGGCTGTTCTCCCGCGATTTGCCAGAATTGGCGACCAGTTCTTCTCCGGAGTCGCCATCACCAATCTCACGGAAGGAACCGGTGAAGTGCAGGTACAGGCGGAAATCGAAGGTCAATCTATTCGTTTGCAAGAAACTTCCGGAGTAAAAGATAAAATTGCTGTTAAAGCCGGTGAATCAAAAGCCGTTCTTTATTCATACCAGGCCAATCAAACCGGGCCATCGACCCTGAAATTTTCAGCACGTTTTGCCGGAACATATGATAATCAACCCATCACCGAAGCCGATGCTTTACAAATTCCTCTACTCATCAAGGATCTTCCAGCTACTGAAACGGTTGTGGCAGTAGGAGAAACCCGGGAACAGGAAGTGCAGAAAATCAGAGTAGATCAAAGCATCCGCCAGGACATGGGCGGACTTCATTTGTTACTGTCTAGCACGGCTCTGAGCAACATCGGAGAAGGAAGCAAATATCTGGTAGAATATCCTTACGGTTGTCTGGAGCAAACCGCCAGCCGGCTGCTGGCACTTCTGCAGCTTAAATACCTTTCCGATAAATATGGTTTCACACTGGAAGCAGTAAAATCAGTCGATCAGGTGATTGAGGCAAATCTTCGAAAAATATTCTTGTTACAGAATAGTGATGGCGGATTTAAATTCTGGACCTCCAGCGCGACATCAGATTGTTATCTATCTCCATATGTTGCCTATGTGTTCAAACGAAGTCGGGAGCTGGGATTTGACATACCTGAAGAAATTAAACAAAAGCTTATCGGATACTTGAATTATACTCTGACCACTCCCTGTTTCTCTATTCGCGACTGGAAAATATTAGCCGAATACCGGTTAAATGTTTTGCAGGGTCTGCAGGCACTCGGCCGCCGAGATGAAACGTACTTCGAAGAATATTTTAATCGCCGCAACGACTTAGGTCTGGGAGCGCAAATTCAGTTAGCCTCTCTTCTTTCTCAGGCTCCGAGCTGGAGAAACGAAGCAGGGAAGATGCTACAGGAAATTAAAAACAGCATTTTCGTTACTGCTCAAACTGCTTATCTGGAGAGTCCACGAATGCTGCCGCCCTCCTGGCTGTTCATGTATTCACCAGTCATTACCACTGCCGACGCTATAAAACTGTTTTTGGAATTGGAACCAGAAAGTGAATATATCGCTAAATTTGCGCGCTACCTTTTGAATGCCCGCAAAAATGGTCGCTGGCGATATACCTACGAAAATGCCAAAGCAATCGATGGACTGGTGGAAATCTCATTGCGACGCGAAGCGGAGTCACCCAACTTTACTGCCAATGTCCTGCTGGCTGGAAATTCGGTATTGAAAGAGATGTTTAAGGGATACCAGTACCAGCCGCGTGAAAAATCCATCCCGATGGCCAACCTGCCCATGGGAGTGAGTAAGATAGATATAAATAAAATTGGAAGCGGAATTTTATACTATACCCTTGCGTATTCTTATCGCTTACTGGGACCACAGGCTTCTCGTCAACAGGGATTTTCTATTAAGCGAACCGTCAAAGATAGACTGGCAAATAAATTATTAACAAGCTACCAGGAACTACCGCCCCCGCCCTTAACTGTGAAGAGTGGCGATGTTCTGGAAATTGAACTGGAGTTTTTAGTTCCTCAAGCCTGTTACCATCTGGTAATCGATGATGCGATTCCCGCCGGACTGGAAGTAATTGATGCTTCTCTGAAAACTACTTCCGCTCGATATTCGTCCATGGAGAATGAAGAATATACGGCCGGATATGAGGAAGATGTTAACTACGCTCCCAATCCCATCAATCATACGGAATTAAGGGACGATCGAGTGGCACTGTTCGCTGATGACGTGGCACCGGGAATTTATACCTATCGGTATCTGCTGAGAGCGACAACTTCTGGTGCTTTCTTCTGGCCAGCGGCAAATATCTCTTTAATGTATGAACCTGAACAATTTGGAACCTGTGCCGA
>CAYMXZ010000109.1:0-11726 GCA_964394475.1 uncultured Caldithrix sp.
ATTCAGACTGACCACCAGAGCCTGGGGTTTGATCACTGCTCGCAGGGGTGACAGACGCTCTTTCATTAATTCCGGATGACCCTTAAAATTCCGCAGGTTATCCACCAATCCGGAGTGATTTTCGATGGAGGTTGACTCCCAACCGCTAATGACTAAAAAATCATTGGCCTCTGCCAGACGGGAAGTTTCAATGACTCTTCCCCAGAAGTCATACGATTTATCTCCAATATCTAAAAATAATTCTTCCGCCGTAGGAAAAGCCATTCGGAAATTCCATTTATTCAAAAAATTTTGATAGGCGTCTAAAATTTCCTGATGATCTTCCAGATCATAACTCTTTCCTCCCTGTTGGTGAATGATTTCGAGCATCTGAGGGTGATTATCGGGTACCGCCGCTCCTAACATTTCACCCCAGGTAACTATCTCTTCACGATTCGCCGAATAGTGGGTGAATTGTTCCTTGTTTTGATACATATTATCCTGCCATACCCCGGGTCCACCCACCGTATGTTGATCCCACCAACCTGAATATCCATCTCCCCGATCATAATAAATCGTTTCATCATAAGGTTTCATCCAGGCTTGATTTCTGGGAGGAATGCCGGATTTCAGGATAATGATTCGACTGGGATCTTCCTGATGCATTCGGCGCAGCAGATGATGAATTCGTGGATTTCTTAAATCAGGGTGAATTTCATTCTGGATGCAATACATGATTAGCGAAGGATGACTGCGATGATCGCGAATCATGCCAATAATTTTTTCTTCCATATATTTTTCGGCAAAGGTTTTCGCTTCTCCACTTTTACCAGAAGTATCAATACTGTCTGTGGGTGAGTCGGCATAAAGAGAATAGACTTCACCTAAAGCACTTTGTCCTCCCCCGGGTTCCATATATCGCAGAAGGCCGAAACGGTCTTGCGCATCCAAAACTTCGGTTTTGCCGACATTGCGGTGAAATTGAATACAGTTTAGTCCCAGAGTTTTGGCAGCGCGAACTTCCCGCTCCGCTAATTCTGGCGTGGGCCACAATCCGTTAAATCCCCAGAACCCCCAGGAAATAGCGGAGATCAGTCGAATTCTTTGACCATTAAGACGCAGCACAGCATCATTTCCCACTCCATCGGCTTCAAACCAGCGGAATCCGAAAAGTTGAGTATAAATATCATTCCACTTTTTGCCTTTCCCGGATAGCGGGCGCAGGGTTGCTTTCAGCAGGTATAGCTTCGGGTGCTGCAGATCCCATTGAATCGCAGATGGGCATGACACGGTCTCATCAAAGACATTCGATTTTCCGGGAGTAAGCCACACCTCGCTCGACTTTGTGACCAAAACATTGTTGGTCTCGTGATCCCATATCTCCAGAACTAAATTTCCCGGAATTTGTTGAGTGGTACTGTTAGTAATCTCACCTCGAACCTGGATTTTATGAATTTCGGGAGTATTCAGAACCCATACTTTTTCTAAGAAAATTGGATCATGAGCAGTGAAGTAAATCCCACGGTCCAAACCACCAAAACCATGACCCATATGAAATTGCTTTTCTCCCCAGCTGTGAAGTTTGGTATCCATCCAATCCATTTCGCCGCCGGGATTGGTAATGCGAATGGCTAAAAGATTTTTTTCTCCCGGCTTTATCGCCTGACTTACCTCGCAACTGAAAGATGTTTCAGTAATCAGATGATACCCCACTAATTGTTTATTTAAATAAACTTCTGCCCGTAAACGAGCCCCTCGAAGGTGTAAGAAAACTTTTTTGTTCTTGAATGATTTTGGGATAAAAATTTCTGTCCACCACCAGGAGACTCCAGGATAATTACCATTTTTTACCTGCGGATCATCTTCTTCAAAGTAATATTCATTATGATAAGGTCTTCGTCCATAAGCTCCCCAGTAATATTGTTCAACTGTCGCGGGAAGTTTAATTTTAATTCCCTGATCTGGATTTAAGGAAGACCATCCACCAGTTGGTATATGAATGGGTATTCGGTGAATATCGTATTCGCCAGGAAGAAATATTTCATCATTTTTCCAGCTGGCAGCGGTATCCGGCCATAATCTCCAATCTTCATCGGGAATGTCCAGGCGATTTTGGGAATAAAGAACTGAAAAAAAGGAATAAAATAAATAAAGCACCATTATTTTATGGAATTTCATAAACCGCCTCCTTGACTTTTATATTGACCAGAGAAGGTCTTTATTCAAAAAAGCAGAAATTAAAAGATTACTCCCGCGACCAGAATCAAGTTGGAAAAAGGGGTCGCTTCACCGGTTCGAACGAAGGCAATATTATGTGTCTCTTGAGTGATTTCTTTAAAACGAGCATGACTGATTTTTTCAACAGGTACATCTGGCAAACTTTTCTGCAAAGTTTTTTGTAGTTCGCTGTAATATTCAGGGGATTTTTCTATCATTTCGTTTGTGATAATTACTCTCTCAACTTTTAATTCACTCAGAATAACCTTCAACACATCCAGGAGTCTGGGTAAGTGGGGAGTTATCGCCAGATCAACTAACTCCTTTCCATAGGGAATGGGTAATCCGCTATCCGCCACTACCAGATAATCACCGTGTCCCATTCGGGCAATTATGCTGGAAAGCGGTGCATTGATGAGGGATGTTTTTTTCATGTTTCGTTCTCTTTTTCTGTGTATTCCATTCTCGTCATTTATTATGAGATTTTATCCTTTTTATAAAAAGCGAGTTATCATTTTTCCCATACCAGGTTAACCTCTTTCCAGCGACCGGAGCGTTCGATTCGAATTGTCTTAATTTCCAGAGGTTTAAAATGCACATTCATTACAGAATCAGGTTTATTCAGCTTCACTCTGCATGTCGTGGGCTGACCAATGGTCTCCTGCAGGCGAAGGATTAATGATTGACCATTCCATGATTTTTTACAGGTTAACAAACGGATATTTTGTTCGGATAAATGAAACAATCCGTGAGATTGTTTTTTGCGATAGGGTAAGGTTTGATCGATACCATGAAATCCAATAGGTAAATGGGCAAAGGTCAATGGTGGAGCATCACACCAGTCAGCCAGAGCGCTGACGGACTTCAAAACCTCATGATATTTTCCTGTGAACAGGTGAAGACGGAATTCGTGAATGCCCTGATCCATATACTTTCGAGCTGGATATTTTTCAAGCGTGAAACCGTGTTCATGACAATAGGCCGCGCTGCGCAACACCGAAATCCGAACCTCTCCATTCTGGTAATCTATTCCATGTTGTCCTCTATTGATAAGGGCCAGGGCCGGGCTATCAGCTTGATCACTCTCTTTTAAGATGAGCCAGCGAGCATGAACGTGCTCTTCTCCATCAGCCGGGCGTTGGATGACTCCTCCTAAAACCTCACAAAGTACATAATCATTTTTAAATACTGTGGGAATAGAAAGTTTGAGCCGCTTACGCTCTTCCTGCCAATGTAATCGAATACGAAATTCCAGAATAGGCCATTCTGAATAGGATAGGGTAGTGAAAATGATTTTACTGTGCTGATAATAATGGATGGATTGAAAAACAGTTCTAATGGGGCCGCTTTCAATAACCCGAATACTGGAAGAATCCACCTGAAAATGACCGATTATCTTTCTATATTTCCAGTGATCTGTGCCCCAGGAATCTGCCAGATCTTCTATTACCAATGGTTTCAGGAGCGGACCCGTGAGACAATTTCGAAGATTCTCAACTTTGAGATGATGGATAAGGCCAGTTCGCCGATCCAGCTTGAATTTTACCATGGGTTTATTGGTTATTTGCTCAGGTTTTCCCTTGACAATTTTAGCCTGAAAATGGGCGACTCCCACCGCTGGTAAAGGCGCCATAAAACACAATTTTCGTCGCCAACCGTTAAAGGGAAGCAATGCCTCGGGTTGTTCTTCCTGTGAGGGAAGCAGCTTTCCTGATTCATCATAAACCTGAAGATGCCACACTCCTTTCCATTTTGGGCGATGCGAAATCATGCATTCCACTTCGATTGGTACTAATTTAGAAAATGGTTGATGGTTTAAAACAGTAATGTGTATATACCAGTCTCTTTTCTTTATTTTATTGAAGGACACTGCCGTTCCCAGATTCAGACGACGGACTGTTTCCGATACCATTCCATATTGGTCTAAAGCATCTTTTTCCGCAGGTTCAATGCAGCTGCCGGGAAGAATATCGTGAAAATCATTGAAGAGATGAGTACGCCATGCTTCTGCCAGCTCGTTTTCGGGATAAGGTTCACCAAAAGTCCACCAGCTAGCCGTCCGCAAATTTTCACATTGCACCAGATTAGCGGCACTCTTTTGGGCCATTCGTTTTAATCGAGATAAGGAAGTATAACATCCAGTGAAAATACGTTGTAAATCACCTTTGATAAGCGGGGCATTTTTAGCGCTTGATTTTATGGCTTTATAAAATTTATCCGGTGTACTATGAATAATCTGTACTCGTTTTTCTTCGGATTTGAATTGATCGATAATCTGTAGATCTTTACGGGTTGCTCCACCTCCATGGTTTCCGATACCCCAGAAAATTGGGACATCTCGCTGCAGTTTTAACGCTAATTTCACTCCCTCCTGCAGTCGCTGTAACATATTCTCATATTCCGTATGATATAACCCAACTGAGATTCGATAAGCTAAAATTTCCGAACCATCCACTCCCTGCCAGCGATAAAGGTCAGCCGGTAACTCCAGCTCTGAAGACTGAGGCCGTAAATGAATATACATTTTATATCCGCTGTGCAATAAAATTTGTGGTAAGCCTCCACTATGACCAAAAGAATCAAAATTGTAAGCAACCTCAGGTTGAGCGTTGAAATATTTTTTAAAAAACCTGCGTCCCTCGGTAATATGTCTGATCAATGACTCTGTAGAGGGAAGATTTACATCGGGTTGCAAATACCAACCACCACTGATGCACCACCGACCTTTCTTAACCAGTCGTTGAATTTCCTTGAACAGAGGTAGATCATGCTCCATTATCCATCGATAGAGTATGGCTTCATTATGATTGAAAATAAGTTCCTGATGCTCATGCAGCAACTCAACAGCGTTCTGAAAAGTGGCCAAAGCTTCGGCACAACCTTCCTCCCACTGCCATTGCCAGACCGGATCAAGGTGTGCATTACAGATGAGATGAATGACTGGTTTTGCCATCCTAATCGTTACTCCTCAATCTTTATTTTTCATCTGGAGAAGGAAGTTTCTTATACCAGGTAAAATAGAGTATACATGTTAAGATAAGAAAACTGATAATAGTTTTGATCATATTTGGCCATTGACGAAGAAACAGGAAAAAGGGGATTAACGCCAAAGATATCTGGAAAAAAATAGTGATGAAGCCATTTAATATATCAAAATAGGGCATGGTATCATTGACCGGGATTAATTGTCTTTTTTCTGCTTCTAATCGTACTGGTTTCCAGAAGCCAAAGGGGCGTACTTTCGCATAAAATTTTATAAGAGTCTCCATATCGGTAGGTTTAAATATAAATCCCATAATCAGAGTAATGAGCAAAGAAGCGAAAACATCGAAGGATAGCCAGAGTTGATTCGACCAGGTGGGGAAAAGGATTTTTTGCAAAATAATGACCATGGCTGAACCAATCATTCCCCACACAAAGGCCAGCGCGCTGAAGCGCCACCAATGCCAGCGCATGGTCGCCGGGACCAAGATCATGGTAACCACCACAAATATCATGGTTTCCCAGGCCGATACAATATCTTTGAAGGACAGGCTGAAAATAAAAGCAATGGTGATAGCCGCCACTGAGGCTAATTGACCAAGGCGAACCAATTGTTTTTGGGAAAAGTTTTTAGTGAAATAGCGTTTTAAAAAATCATTAGTTATCACAGAACTGGTAACATTGACCATGGCGCTGAGCGTGGACATGAGTGCCGCGAGCAGAATAGCCATAAATATTCCTCGCATTCCAATCGGTAATTTGATGAGAACCAGCGGCATGATTTTCTCGGCATCGAAACCGGCTTCTGTACCTAAATAGATAATTCCTAATACTAAAAAGGCACAACCAATTATCCAGCGCATGGTATATCCCACGGTCCACATTCCTGCTGCCATGGAAGCATCTCGTGGATTGCGAGTGGTGAGGAAAAATTGAAAATCCCACACATTGGGGCCTGCCAGGACACGGAAAATAAGCCAGGAAAATCCAGCCAGCAGAATGGGACCAAAAGCCTGGTAATGCTGATAAGCAGGTGGAGTATCCTGCATATAGGAAGGCCACAATTTCCAGGCTGGTATCAGTGAACTCCATTCAGCGGGTTTTCCTTCCAGGATGGAAATTCCATTGCCGGCATTAAAGGCCATTGATCCAAGGATAATCGCTCCTATGGCAATCAATAGAGTTTGAAATACATCTGTTAAAATCACCCCAAAGAAACCACCCAGAGTTACATAAATCCCAACCACTCCAAAAACAATTAATGCTGATTGCCAACGGGAGAAAGGTAAAAATTCTTCTGCAAATTTACCAGTTCCTACCGCCATAAACATCAGGTTAAAAATCATCAGCACTAACAGAAAAGTGGCGGCGGCGATTCTGGCATATTCTGCCTGCCGGGTAGTTCCAAAACGCTTTTCGTTCCACTCTGCAAAAGTCATCACTCCTGAACGGCGAATATATTTAGCCTGAAACGCCATATAAAAACAAATAATTAACCATCCCCAAAAGATATGAGTAAGCCAGATGGCCTGCAAACCCAGGTAAAACATGGCGCCTACTAAAGCCATTGTGCCGCCGATATCGATATAACTTGAACAACCTGAGAGACCTAACATCCACCATGGAATGTTGCGGTCCGCTAGATAAAATCCGTCCAGATGTTTCGTGGCCTTCTTTCGCACCCAGAATCCGATCATCGCCACAAGAAACAGATAGAAAAAAATAATCAACAAATCAATCCAGTGTAATTTCATCGTGATTAACTTTCTTCTTTTGAGTTTCTGGTTATCGGTTAAAAGACCTGATTAGGTTGCCATTTATAATTTTACTTTTATCCTGATCATGAGTGTTGGTTGTCGATTTTTACAATACACTCACTGAAAACTTGATCTTGAAAATCACATAAAGATGAATCTTTTTATCAATCGCAAATCAGCCGGTAATTCACTCATGGAATGATCTCGCGTTTTCGCTGGTAAAAGAGATGTTCGCCTTTAAAGCAAGGTAAAAAAGTGTTGTGGAATAATTTTATGTGCATTGAAAACTCTATATTGTTAACGATAACAATTTTGAGAAATATAAACATTTTATCGAAAAATGTAAATGCATTTTTTGTTTTCAGAATTATATGACAACAGTCAATCTGAACCTGTTATGAACATCCAATTCATTCTGTTTTCCCGAAAAGATGAGAGAAGCCATCCTCTCTTCATTTCCAATGTCTCCCATCATGAATTTCTATTTTTTACTAAAATAAAAAAGGCGATCCTCAGGATCGCCTGGAAGTAAGAGTTTCATTTTCCCTTATTCTAATCTTCTTGCAAGCACAGGTGGGCGAATACTTTACAGTCATTCACCATATTATCGATCACACAATACTCATTTGGTTGATGGCACATATCGTCAATTGTTGACCAGACGGCGGCTGGCAGACCGGCCCGACGAAAGATGGCCGCTACTGTTCCTCCGCCGATTCCCATCGGTTTGGCTTCAATTTTATATATGGAGCGGATGGCTTCACTCAATTTTTTTACCACCGGGGAATCTACTGGTGTGGCAGGCGCCGCGTCTTCTCGCTGCAAGGTATCAAATTCAATTTTCACTGAAAAATCTTTTTCTATGCCGTCACAAATACGCCTGATTTCATTCAGAACTTCTTTCACTGAATAATCAGGCAGGATTCGACAATCCAGATAAAATACATCCTCTCCGGGAATGGTATTCACATTTGGAACATTTGCCTCTTTTTTAGTAGGTTCAAAAGTACAAGTCGGTGGTTCAAAAACGGTGTTGCGATGATTAAAAATTTGGTGCAATTCAGCCAGTCTTACCACCAGGTGAGAAGCTGCCCGGAAGGCATTGATGCCCATGGCTGGAGTACTGGCATGGCATTGTTTTCCCTTCGTGATAAAACGCATCCACATAATTCCCTTTTCAGCCACTTCAATCTGACTGCCATCCGGGAGACCCGCATCCGGTACCACTATAATGTCGTCTTTGGAGAATAATTCAGGATGATTTTTAAGCACATAGCTGATTCCCAATTTTGAACCGGTTTCTTCGTCTGCCACAAAAATTAAGTTCACCTCAAAAGCCGGTTGAATTCCTGAATCATGAAAGGCCAGGGCAGTGAAAAGCGCGCTGGTTAAACTTTGCTGATTGTCCTCCGTCCCACGACCGAATAATTTTCCATCTTTTTCCACTACTTCCCAGGGATTCGTTTCCCATTTCTTTAGATCACCCTCTGGAACTACATCCGTGTGAGCCATAATCCAGATTTTTCTTTTAGAAGATTTTCCAGGAAGTGTGACAATTAAGTTGGGTCGTTTTTCCATTTTCGCTTTTGGATCGGGTGCATCTATTTGCTTAATATCTTTTAATCCTCTTTGTAAAAGATAATTTTTGATGAACATTGCTTTATCCCATTCACCCTCACCACCGCTGGCGGGATCAATAGCTTTGATGCGAGTAATTTCTTTTTGAAAAGCGATCATTTGCGGGCGCAATTCTTCAATCCTTTTCTCTAATTTTTTAAAAAGAATCTGATCAACCATTCTTTCTCCTTGAATATAATTGATACCGTTTTATGATAAGAATTTAATCGATAGAGAGTCCAGAACGAACTCCAAAATCATTTTCTAAGCCGAACTGAGATGTCAGAAGAATTAATAATTTTCTTTCTGGGAAATGTGTGTCAGGGAGAAAGGATTCCCATTCTCTTTATTTTATTCAATAAACGGGTTATATGACCTCCCTGCCAGTAAACTCGCTGACAACGTGGGCAAAATTGAAATTCTTTTACGTTTTTTTTCACTCCCTCCGGAACCTTATCGATCACTGCTTCGGTTGGAATGGGCTCCAGCGCGATATTGCAAAGGCTGCAAATCGAAAATAGATTGATTTTTTCATAAATGTGAAACTCGCGGTTTATTTCCTGTAATTGATCCGGGATTTTTTTCCCTTTGACAAGAAATCCCTGATAATTTTCTAATTGCTGTAAATGGTCAGAACTGCTGGTGAGAAAAATACTGGAGGGATGCTGTTGAAGATAATCTCGGGCGATGTGAATATTTTCAGCAATGATGGAAAAAAATCCCAAAAATCGAAGCCATTTCGTCAATCCCCTGAGCATATTATCCACGATGAATTCAGGATGTTCTGTATTCATTTCTATAGCATTATTTTGGAGATGATTCGAATGAGCTCTATTGTATTGATTAAATGTTCTTAAGTTTTAGAATAATAAAAACTCAATTCAGCAGGCCTGTTCCGCGAGCCCATTGCTCAAATTCTTTTTTGGCACGCTGACTAAGATTTTTCGGAGTGGTAATCATGATTTTTATATAATGATCACCTACTCCTTCCGGTGCTTGAATGCCCAATTTCTTCAGTCGGAAAATTTTTCCGCTGTCTGTTCCAGGTGGAATCTTTAATTTTACTTTTTGTTGATTGATCGTTGTGACTTCTATTTCACCTCCTAATAAAGCCTGAGCAAAGTTGATATCCTCCGTAGAGTAAATATCTAATCCTTTTCTTTCATATTTTGGGTGTTTTTCAACCTGGATCGTCACGTATAGATCACCGCTTTCACCACCGGCAGGGGAGGGAGCTCCGTATCCGGTCATCTTTACTTTCTTACCGTCTTCAGTGCCAGGAGAAATCTTAAGTTTGAGCTGTTTACCGCTGGGAGTTTTTACATAAGTCTCGCCTCCCCGGGCAGCCAATTCAAAAGGAACGGTAATCGTCGCATGAAAATCTTCACCCCTTGGTGTGGCTTCTCTTCGCGAAAAACCAAAAAAATCATCTTCCCTGGTTTTTCTGGAACCCGCGCGCCGCCCTCCAAAACCAAAGAAATCACTGAGAATATCATCCAATCCAAATCCTTCAGCAGATTGAGAAAAGTTTACTCGAAATCCTCCTCCCGCATCGGTAAAATCTTCAAATCCCCTTCCCTGGGAAGCACCAAAAGGATTTTTTCGCAGGTAGTCATATTCTTTACGTTTCTGCGGATCTTTCAAAACAGCATAGGCTTCACTGATGTTTTTAAATCTTTCCTCTGCACGTTTATCTCCACCTCTGGCATCGGGATGATATTCTTTTGCCAGTTTACGATAGGCTTTTTTAATATCATCCAGTGAAGCATTTTCACTGACGCCCAGAATTTTATAGTAATCTTTTTTTATATCCATAGCCGATTCTAGATGATTTTAATCATGCTATTTGCGCTTTCACGCTCTTGCCCCTTGCGGAACAATGAGATCCTTTTCCGCTAACTTTTTCTTTTTAAAAGCATGCTTAACGACATCATCCATATTTTTCACATAAATGAATTTCATTTCATTTCGCACCGTTTCTGGAATCTCCACAATGTCCGATTTGCTTTTTTCGGGTAGAATAACGGTCCGTATACCCGCCCGATGGGCTGCCAGGACTTTTTCCTTGATACCACCGACCGGTAATATTTTACCACGCATGGTAATTTCTCCAGTCATGGCGATATCGTTTCGAACTTTCTGCTCGGTGAGCAAAGATAACAAAGCCGTGAACAGAGTGACTCCGGCCGAAGGCCCATCTTTAGGAATCGCACCAGCTGGAATATGAATATGAATATCAAGCTTTTCTTGAAAGTTTTCTTCTAAATTATATTCTTTGCTGTGAGCCCGGATATAACTCATTGCTGCCTTGGCCGATTCTTTCATGACCTCACCCAATTGTCCGGTTAAAATCAGATTTCCTTTTCCGGGCATTTTGGTTGCTTCGATGAACAAGATGTCTCCCCCCATGGGAGTCCAGGCCAGCCCGGTAACAATCCCTGGTTCATCAATACGTTCGGCCACTTCGCTATAGAATCGAATAGGTCCTAAGAATTTCGCCACATCTGCTTCGGTAATCACAGTCTTGGTTGCTTTACCGGAAGCCACTTCTTTAGCAACACCCCGGCTGATAGTAGCAATTTGGCGCTCCAGATTACGCACTCCTGCTTCACGAGTGTAGGAATTGATAATTTTATGAAGAGCCCCGTCTGAAAAACTGATCTGTTCAGGTTTTAAACCATGCTCTTTAATCTGTTTTGGAACCAGAAATTTTTTGGCAATTTCCACTTTTTCTTCTTCAACATAGCTGGGAATTTCTATAATTTCCATACGATCTCGTAAAGCCGGGATAATCGTATCAGGAATATTTGCCGTCGCTATAAATAAAACCTTTGATAAATCAAAGGGGACTTCCAGATAATGATCACTGAAACTGAAATTCTGCTCAGGATCAAGAACTTCTAAAAGAGCTGCCGAAGGGTCGCCACGAAAGTCCGCTCCAACTTTATCGATTTCATCCAGCATAAAAACGGGATTGCAGGAACCGGCTCGTTTAATGCCCTGAATGATTCTGCCAGGTAAGGCACCGATATAGGTACGCCGATGACCGCGAATTTCAGCCTCATCACTAATACCACCCAGGGAGATCCGAATCATTTCACGTCCTACAGACTGGGCTATGGATTTGGCCAGTGAGGTCTTTCCGGTTCCCGGAGGTCCGACAAAACACAGGAT
>CAYMXZ010000110.1:0-11721 GCA_964394475.1 uncultured Caldithrix sp.
GGAGCAAGATCCTGCCATCCGGCTTTGGTAGCGGCACTGGAGACCCAAGCATAAACAGGAACCACCCCTGTTTCCCGCGCTAAAGATGTCAGGTAATTAATGGTTGTAATCTGGGCATTCAGATTACTGCTGGCATCCGCATCCAGCCGGATAAGGGCAGTAAGATTGGCATTGGTTACCTGGGGAACAGGAAAGGGAGAAGTAAGATCACCATAAATTGACCAGTGCAGTGCGCGCAGCAACACATTAAATATTTGGTTTCGATAAAACACCTGAGGCTGGACATTGCGGAAAAAAGAAGCAACTCCAGCCCAAGTAGAAAAGTCACTAACTAACACTATTCGGTTATTTGCAGTATTAGTAACAGTCAGGAAAGGATAACTATTTTTTTCATCGGTATTGATGAGTAGAACCTTCGCTGCTTCTTTAAAATCCAGAATATTAAGTCCATTAACGAGATGCTGAGTAAGAAATTGCTGGTTTTCAAATGGACGGGTAATGTAATGATCATTGAAATTGACTTTTATTCGATACTGAGAACCTCCTCTGAATCCTTTATACGAGATTCCAATCAGATCGTCCAGAACGGCATGATCCCGTTCCTGCCCCTGTTCATCATGGGTGGCCAGCGGACCATCAATAATCAGGTTACCCTTCTGTTCTAAATATCTTTTTAAAGTACGGGTAAAGTTCTGCGCATTCTTTTCATCCACGAATGTGCATTGCGCGAACACTAAACAATTATACTTGCTTAAATCCATCTGCTCGCTAAAATCCTCTATGAAAAGACAGTCATAAGGAATTCCGGCCAGGTTACTAAGCCCTGCCCAACCATGAGCGGCCATTTGAGTGACACCCCAGCGCTGGTCAAAACTGGAACGACTGATAACAATGCCCACCCGGGGATTATCAAAATTCATCCCGTAATTAAAGCTGATTAACGATAAAAATATTAGACAATAGCTTAAAAGTTTCATAAGACTCCATCCGTATTTTTATTTGTTCAATCCGCCGGCCGCCGCTCCAGCTCCATACATTTTCCCTGTTTCAGGATCTATCACCAACATGGCGGCTCCTCCAATTCCATGAGAAGTTTTTCTGATGTGGTGCCCTCTCCTGGAAAGTTCGTTTATAACGTCATCTGAAATCCCTTGCTGAATAGTCAGACTACCATAATGAGGTCGGTCCTGTCCAAAAGATCCGACATGATGAGCGGTGGAAAACCGTGGAATTTTCATCGCTTCTGAAGGATATTGATTGAAGTCGATGAAGTCTAACAACAATTGCAGGGCTACCTGATCTTGCAGATCACCCCCGGCTACACTGATTGCCGCTATGGCCTTATGATCTTTAACAACGAGAGTCGGTGTAAGAGTGATGCGTGGACGTTTACCAGCTTCAATACAATTTGGATGACCAGTCCAGGTATTCAGGCTGACCAACCGTGTGCCATGAATAACGCCAGTGCTCCCCCCTGAGCCCGCCGTGCTGCCTAATCCACTGGGCGTGGCGGCGACTACATTTCCCCACCGATCAGCCACACAAAGGGTTGTCGTTCCACCTTGCTCATTCCAGGGAAAAGTACCTTCCATGACTGGTTTCATCTGGTAAGGATCTCCAGGCTGAAGAATCTGTGAAGCCACCGCCATGTTAATGAGAGAACGCCTCAGGGTGGTATACTGATCGGACAATAGGGCTAACATGGGAACACTGCTAAATAATGGATCTCCATAATAAGCATCACGATCCGCCAGAGCTAATTTCAGGCTTTCCACAACGAGATGAATATAATCCGCAGATAATTGGGAATATTTTTTCAGATCATAACCTTCCAGCAGTCGTATCGTCTGCAAGAGATATGGACCTTGCGTCCATGGACCACATTTATAGACGGTGTATCCTCGATAATTAACAGATAGAGGTTCATCTGAGCGGGTTACATGGGCAATCAAATCCCGTTTTCGGAGAAATCCACCCTGAGCTCGGTACCAGGCATCCAGACTATCGGCAATATCTCCTCGGTAGAACCGATTGGAAACGGCCTGCAATTTTTCCTCACGATTACCGATGGTCAATTTTTCAGCATCAACCAGTTTCTGAAAAGTCCGATGAAGATCAGAATACCAATTACGATGCGTATCAACAGTATCTCCGTCAGAAGTATCGATATACCAGCTGGGTCCTCCGGCTTCCAAAATTTTCCTGACTGGTTCTGAAACTTCTTCGAAACTACGAGTACCAAACAGACGAAGAGTTTGTACACACAAATCGATGGCGGCTGGTACGGCAGCAGATTTGATATCGCCCCCCGGAATGCTGTTTTTCAGATACCAGTTAATGGCTTGCTGATCGAGTGGAGCAGCACCCTGTCCCGCTAAAACAGTAGTTTGATTCGTCCGCGAATCATAATAAATCAGCGGCACTTCACCACCTGGACAAAAAGCCCCAATGTGTTTTACACTTAGCACCAGAATAGCTGCCACCGCCGCATCGGCAGCATTTCCGCCATTTTGCAGAATTAAAAGTCCACTTCTTACTGCTTCAGGTTTGCCAGCCACAACCATTCCTGCTGTCCCGGTGGCTTCCTTTCCAATTTCCTGGGCAAATGGAAGAAGAAAGGCCGATAACAGTAGAAATAAAATAAACAGTAATATGAAAAATACCTTTGAATCGTGAGCATCTTTTTGGACCAAAAATCTCAAGATTGGTACTGATGTTTCAGATTTTTTACTTCTCATTTTTAACCCGTCCTATTCAAGATTGAAAATGTTTTAATTTTGATCCTGCGAATGATTCTGCCATTCATGAAGTTTTTCCTGTGGATTCACAGCGATGAAAAGCAGCTTTCATTTAAAATCAATCCCCATATTCTGGTTTCCATTCTTCAACCGTACCCTTTCGCATCGCCGCATTTCCCATATGGACGGCAATGGTGCTCTGCCGGCCAGTTCGGACATTTGAGATGGGTTGCTTTCGATGACGGATGCACTCGGCAAAATCCTGCAAAGCTATCCCACTGGTTTGCTCATCACCTTCCGGTTGATTATCAACACGAATTATCGTTCCTTCTCCTTTTTTCCAGACCTGATAAGTGGCGGCTGTCACTCCATAAATTCCTTTTTCGGATTGGGCCTGATTTTCCTGAGCTAACAATTTGGCCTCTGGATAAAAGCGAGCTTCCTGTCCTTCTTCTTTCGAAATTTCAATAGTTCCAATAGTTCCCATGAACTGGAGAGAGATCCCATAATGCGCATTGGTGGTTATGGAAGAAAAAATAGCTTTCACACCGTTTGGATAATCATAAATCGCGTGAACATTATCGTAAGTTTCTCGTCCATCTTTCCAGTAATCAATTCCACCCATGCCGGTAACTCTTAAAGGATGACTATTCAGCATCCAGTTGGTGACATCAATATGATGAGAGCAGAGTTCTCCCATTAAGCCTGCCGAGTACTCCCAGTACATACGCCAGTTTATCAAACGTTCTAGTTCAGGATTCGGCACCGGTCGCCGCCAGTTACCGTTGCGATGGTAATTACAACGGACATGCTTGATCTCTCCACAATATCCATTAGCAATCATTTCCCGGATTTCCTGATACAGAGGATGATTACGAGATTGATAACCCACCTGAAATACGCAATCGGAAGCTGACACAAGACGCTCCAGATCGAGAGCCTGAGATATGGTATGGGTCATCGTCTTTTCACAAAAAATGTGTTTATCGGCAGCTAAAGAATCTTTAGCCATTTCGTAATGGAGATATAAAGGAGTGGCAATAACCACCGCATCAACATTTTTGTTCTCTAAAAGTTTACGATAATCTTCATAACCTTTGGCTCCGGGATCAGCTGCTTTTAATCCGTTCTGTAAATGGTCAGGTAAAATATCGCAACAGGCAATTACCCGCAATCCCGCCTGCTGCTGAGCAATATAGACCAGCCATTCACCACGATCTCCTGTACCAATAACACCCAGGTTAATAATATCATTGGGAGAGACCAACTTTTGAGTACGTGAAATTCGGGGGTAAGCCAGAGATAAACCGGCAGTTGCAGCGGCACTCAGTTTGATAAACTGCCTTCGGCTATACTTCATCCGTTTCATAAACTCCTCTTCAGGTTTTTAAAAATAGGTAATGATTTTTAGGTTGAGAGGCTTTTTTAACCGCTCAGTCCAGTATTTAATTTCTGCGAAAGGATCGTCTTTCTTTATAGCAAATACCAGGTAGGCATTTTTTTCTGCATAACGGCTTCCGGCAGGTACTAAAATAGGATGGTCATCAATCAATCGTCGATTCCAGTATTTGCCCCCTTCGGCTCCATCGCTGATTTTCGTATGGGGACGGTAGGTAGGCGAGGGATTCCCATCACGATTGGTTATATCATAATTCAGACGTATACTGGCTATACCATAACCTTTATCACTATGGTAAAAACAGAGCCAGGGAGCTTCATTTTCAATTGGTTTCTGCTCCAGGTAAGGATAGCGCTCCGAAAATTGATAATCCTCAATTCTTCCATCAGGTCGTTGAAAAGCTACATTAGTAAACATGCTATCCATCGTTATTTCATCATTTCGAAGTAACTTCAAATTGATATCTTTTCCCACTTCCATCAGAGAATAAAAAAGGAAATAAGGTTTTCGGGCATAGAATTTATATTGAGCCGTTAACCAAATTTCTGGATGCTTCCTGGCTGAATCACTGCGAATAGTTTCAATCAGATAAGGACCACTAAATTGTCGATAATCAGCTGGCATTTCCCAATCGGCGATGGTCTGATAAAATTCTGCTTCGGTTCTCTGAAAATTCGGTGCCCAATGCATCCGATTCTCCGTTCGAAATAACAATTGATGAAAATCCATTTTGATTAATAATTCTCTTAATTGCCCCGACGCGTGACTTTTTGCTTCTGACTGTATACTCCGACTGAGATCAGCTCGATAAAATTGATTCTCGATAATCAAATCAAGTCCCGAACCTGATATGGTAAGATCAGTCTGAATAGGCTGAGATCGATCGATACTTTGCACAATCACTCTCTTTTTTCCATGAGCTTCGATTGACAATGGAAAGATGATGGTATAGATAGTAAGAGAATCATTGCGATATCGCTCTATTGCCTGACAGGGTATTTCTTTTCCCAGAACCAAATCTTTAGCGACCAATCCCCTATCATCCGATCTAAAAAGATTTAATCGACTTTGATAATCAATCTCTAGATACTCATCTACCCGAGCGAGACCACCGGTTTCTGATACCTCGAGTTCCATTAAATACCTTTCCTGCCCGCTAATGGAGGTGATTGAAAAAAATAAAAATAGAACGCTAAGGATATAGAAACTCATAGGGCTTTACTCATTCGATCCAAACGATAGCTCCTCGTTGTACTTGAGGTATGACAACAGACAACTGGCCATCCTGATATTGAGCTGGAATAGTCTGCACGGTGCTTAAATATTCCAACAGATAAACCTTTGAGTTGGAATTTCCGGGAGCGGTTAACTTAACATTCTGTTCCGGAATGGGGACGATATTTTCTTTTCCTTTTATTCCCTTAAAATTGGCCATAAAAATATGAATCTTACCATTCACCTTCGCTATTTGGGCCGTGATGAAGGGAGAGGCACTGATCTGGACAGCCGGTTGATAAGCTAAATCGTCCTTCAGAGTCTTTAAGAAGCTGCTATAGGCAGCCATCAACTTTTCATCCGGGAGTCCTGTCCAGGCGCTTTGATTATAAACTTCGCGAGCTAATTTTTGATACTCTTTACCCGGATTATCAGGTTGATAAACCAGAATCTGATCTTTGGATAAATACTTTTGTGGATCGCTGATCCCGAATAGTTCATGCAGTGGATTAACGGATCGTGGATTACCTTTTTCATCATATTTGCCGGATTCTCCAATCATCCAGAATTTTAAACCGGATTGCATCAATGTCCGAATCTGATTGACTTCCGCATCGGAGATACATTTGATATCAGACAGTATAAGTACTTTTCCATTAAAATTGGCAAGGGTTCGGGGAGTGACGATTTGAAATTCCTGATGAGTCTGGAGAATGAGCTCCATCAATCCTGTATAAGTAGAATAAAAATCGTCAGCAAAATAATCACGGGTTTTAGGTGAAAAATAGACGCCCAATGGATTTATCTTTTCCCGTGGCAGATAGATAGTTTTTTCATTCTCGGCGATCCACTTGTTTATAAGTGCCCGGGTGGGATAATCATTAGAACCGGACATCACATGGCCCTGGGCATCCCAGAAATTGGTTCCCGCCATGATTTGAGAAAGCGCTAAATTTTTCATCGCTTCTTTTGGATCTACTACCTCTTCACGATCCCAGGAATAGCTCAACATCCAGGAAGCTTTACCCTCAGCAAAATCGCGGAAAGTATACATACCAACCATATAACGGAACCAATCCAGTGGATTTCTTTTTGCGGCGGTATATCCACCAGCACTGAATTCGTGAGCAATTACATCCACTACTGGATACATATCATATACATCGGCTCCAACCCGCACGGCTTCTTCTCCATAGCCAGGATAAATTTCTGCAATCGTCATACATTTCGGATTTACGGCTTTAACATTTTCATCAATTTCTTTCATGAACGCGGTAAGGGTTTTAATGCGGAAATCGATCCATTTTCGAAAATTGGGATCGCTGAAATCACCCAATTTCAGATCGGTTTTAGCATGAAGACCGGTTTCAGCGCGAAAAGCTTCAATTGTATAATCATCAAAGCTAGCCCAGCTGTCTTCCCAGCCATCGAAATGGGTCATCCAGTACGGTATGTCTACATAGACGCCATCGATACCGGTTCCGGCAATTTGCCGGACTCTTTCCATATAAATTTTTCGCCATTCCATGGCGTAGGGACTGATCCAGACGTCTTCATCGCCTTCATCGATCCAGAAAGCGGTGCCACCTCCAAAGACAGCCGGTTCCCCGGTGATTTTCCGCTGCACCCAATCGGGATGATCTTTGAAAAAAGTATGCTCTGTCTGGTCGGCATTGGCTGTAATACATTCCAGACCAGCGATATAAACATAGGCATAATTTCCTGCGGCATGAGCGGCTTTAGCCATCTCTCTCAGAGCTTCTAATTTTTCGGTGGGATCTAAAAAACTATCATAACGGCCAGGGATATCATTATCTGTTTCAATTCCAAAAACATAAGTTTCCTGAACTCTTTTCATAATTTCCGGCACCCGGTCTTTGCTTAAACCATGGCCAGCGGTGCGGACATAGTGAGTCCAATTCTGTCCAGCGGGAAATGTAGATTGATTCTTCTGAGGTCCGGTGCAGGAGGTGATAAAAGGTATATTCAATAACAAATACAAAATAAAAATTACAAAATAGAATCTCATCTGATGTTTCTCCTTTCTTTATTCGAAATACAAATAACCGAATTTTTTATATTCATGAAATCGTTTTTCGATGGGTTGCCAGGCCCAATTTTCCCATTCACCAAGGTCATAATCGCCGCGATAGAAATTTGCCCGCCAGATTGTTCCCTTCTCAGGTGGCACATTTCCCAGGGGAGTGAGGAGCACAAAGGGAATGAAAAATTCAGCCCTCCATTCCTTCACTGTCGCCCCACTTTTTACATTTCCCTCCTTCGCCCAGGTGGCATGCTGCACTTTTCGGTCACCTTCATAATGCCACGGTCGCCAACCTAAAAATTTACCCTTTAAATTCGGTACCAACAGAACCAATTCTCGATTTAATGGCGAAATCTCATATTCAAAATACACGGGATAATCCTCATCCGGCCAGAGGAAAACCTCCACCACATCTTCTGTCCAGAGATCCAGAAAATCTTCGCTGAGACTGGCAGTAATTTTCCGATCCTGACATCGAAAAAGAAAATAGACTCCCGAATCAGAATAAAGAATTTTCAGCGAAGTCTCCAAAACATCTTTAACTATTTTTCGCTGGGGTATATTTACCCAATCCGTTGTCGCCCATTGAGGATTGGAGCCCTGGCCATCCACTGAAAAGTGCTTACACTTTTTTACCTGAATCGTATCCGCACCAGCCTGGAGCTTAAGATTGTTAAACACGAAAAATAAAAAAAGTATACTCATGAGAACTAAACTCAAGTTTAGATTTTCGAATAATCCAATGGAAAAATTCCTTTTAAAAATATCGAATGTCATCATTTTACTTAGTTAATAGTTAACACTTGATAGACATCCAGTTCCGGAACGATTAATTCCAATTTTTTCCCCTTAATGCTGACCTCTTGAAGGTCGGTGGAGACATTATCTGGCGAGTAGAGTTTTAATTTTTTCTGATCTATTTTTGAAATAAACCCATCCAGATTTAGTTTCACTTTTACATTTTTCAGAGGCTCACCATAATTGACCAGATAAACAATAAGGCGATTGGTACCTCGTTTTTTAACAATATTTGCTGCGACATACTTTGAATTCGGTAATGAAACTATCGATTCTCCAGCCAATTGCTCGACATTTGTTAAAAACTCAGAAAGAATGGTGTTTTCTTTAAGCCGGGACATTATTGAGGGAGGTGAATAAATATCCGCAATTTCCTTTAATTCACTAGTGCTGCCGATAGTATATATTTTCCCTCCTTTCTCTTTAAATTCCCTGATGAGCGCCAATTGGACGTCTTCTACCCAGGGAATATTTGGAATAATTAACAATCGATAATGGGCCAACAATTCAGGAGAGAGGCGGGGCAGGAGAACCACTTCATACATTATATTATTTTCGGCCAGCGCTTTATACAGGTTATCACGTTTCAGGGTGACTTCAAAACTTGGAATCTGGGGAGGAGATAACACCCCAATGTGACTCAGAGTGGAAACATCGGTATAGAAATCCTGATAATCGGCTACAAATGTGTAATAGGTGCAGATATCATTCCAGGCTTTCATGGCCAGTGGGTTATCTTTTTTTATCCAGCCCTGCAGCATTTTATCTCCCGCTTCAGCAATAGCAAATCGGGATTGGAAAGAAGCCGCCTCGGCAATAGGCCGTCTCCAACCAACTTTCATTCCTTCTCTGATATCTTTGGCACCGGGATGTGGGACACCCGGATCAGCTCCTTCATATTTGCTTTCATTGGCTTTGACCCCATCACCGGAAGCGTAATAGAAGCGAGCCTGGGGGATATTATGCACCCATTCACCATCCCAGACACCTGCTTCGGTCGTCGCTTCCGTTTTAGTGAAATCACAGGCTTCATCGGCTAAAATATTTCCTTTACAATTCCCAAAGATGGAAATATTTTTTCCTTTTTTCTTGGCCAACTCACGAACTTCGCTGAAAAAATCGAGGATTTCGCCGGTGCCGCCGATAGCCCAATCATAATAGAGTTCATCGACGCCTGCATCGATTTGCGCCGCCGCTATCTTCAATAAACGGTTTTGTCGAAAATCCATATTATTCAAATCAGCTGCATAGGTACCACCTTTTTCACGCCAGCGATAATCTCCAAACTCATCCTGCGCAATCCATTTTTTCAATTCAGGATTCAGGAGCACTTCTCGCATACTAAGATTTCCCAATGAGTTAAAGGCGGTAACATGAATCCCATTCTGGTGACAGCGATCGATAAATGCTTTTACCCGTTTATATTCCTCACTGTTGATATCGGCGGGAACATTGGTCGCTACCACATTGATGCGAGCCTCCTGAAACATCTCAAACATCCGATCCAGATGCTCCCAATCGATACCCGCCCGATAGTAATTCACTTTTCCGCGACGAGCCCAATCCGGAATATCTTTTTCAAAACGCTTTTTTTCTCCCCGATAATTGTATACATAGTCAAAATCGCGGATTTTAGCCGGCCGACCTCTCGCCAATAGGTGATAGGTTTGGCCAAGCAAAGCGGGAGTGGTCTGTTCGACATTTTGAATAATGGCATCTATAATTTCGAAGCCATTGCTTTGTGAATGACGATAGAAAGTAATGTCGTTTAATCCGTTCTTTAGAAGATTTTGGTTCAACGGGATAACCAGTTTCCCAATAATATCATCCCCACTGCTATAGGAGTACCATCCTTCCTTTCCTTCCAGATTTTTTTCACTCTTATCCGCAGGTGCGCTTAATTGTCCAAGCAATCCTGGCAAATCGAACTGAGATCCATTAATATCCACATACCCCTCACCCTTTTCCAGATCGCTGGCCAAAAAAACCAAACCCGGACTTGTCAAATCCTCCACCTTATCAATTTTTACCACATACCCTTTTATGCGATCGGTGCGACCCGAGAGATGATAACTATAGGAGGGGGCTTGCGTGATGCATTGATAGAATTTTTCTGAAGCAGACTGGGCATTCAAACTTAGAACGTTAACCGCTACCATAAAAATCAAAAAAAACAGAAATAAATTTTTACTCATTTTTATTTTCCTTTTCATGTGAGAAATTATGGTTTTATCGTAAATTTCTGCGCAGAGTGAGTGACCCATCAGCATTAACCTGTTGGTGACAGGCCCATTTTACAGGATAGGTCACACCCTTTACTTCCAGTTCCGCTTTGAGCTTTAATCCTTTCCAGTCAACTCCCTGAGGCAAAGGCAGCATGGCCTGCCGCACTCCTTGTGGTTTGGGATAACCAGCATCAAGACAACCGCTGATATTTACCTTTCCATCGTCACTAAAGACTGTGAGGCGTAAAACTCCAGGAACGCCTGCGATACCATCGTTTACCATCCCTAAGACAAGACCCGGGTGTCCCTCGCGCTCATAGGCCCAAATCCAGGAAGGTCTCACCCGATAGCCAATCCGCCGGGCGATATAGTCAATATGCTCCGGATATTTTTCATAATATCCCATAATATGTCGGGCAGCAATATTATGCCAATGCCATAACGACCAATAATTGGCTCCAACATCGATCACATGATGAATGATCTTTTCAGTGTAGGTCACGCCTTCATCTATTCTCAGCTGGTCAGGATCAACGGTAGTCATTCCGACTTCACAAATCGCTGCGACCCAGGCGGGACGATTGCTCAGAGCTTCAATTTGAGTGTTCTCAATGAAAATGGTATCCGTTCTCAGCCAATTGTGAGTTCGAATAGTATGATCCAGTAAGTCAGAATTTCCCACCCGGCTGAAATCCGGCTGTGTGTTGGTCACTAAAGGAGTTTTTGTCCAGAATTGCAATTGGGTTTCGAACATTTTCATGAAAGTTTTTTCTGCTGTCACATGATCTGGAAATGGATTTCCTTCATACGGCCAACTATGACCCTCTCCCCAGAAACCATACATCATGGTATCCATGTATTCCACCTGCGGATTACCGTTAAGCTCGGCGGCCAGGAGTTCATTTAATTCATAGAATGCTTTTTGATACTCCGGGTGATCATAGCGAGGCATACGGTGGTCTTTTTTATAACGAGGATTCTCTGGACTACCTCTCCATTCACCCTTCAGTTTAACATAAGGCACTTTTTCCATTAAAAATTCAGGCATTCCGGGTTCTGGGAAGTCAGGATTTTCCAGCATAATACGGAACCCTATTCTCTTATTATATTTCCTGGCGATATCGAAAGTAAGTTTCCATCCTTCCGGAAAATCCAATTTGCCAGGTTTTTTCTGGATATCTCGCCAGTTCAGGCGTATATATACTTTTTGCGCAAAGGGAATTTTGATGAGATCTTCCACATATTTTTTTAATGGATCTCCCTGGGTGCGCGGTGGCCAGTAATCACCCGAAATATATACGG
>CAYMXZ010000111.1:0-9895 GCA_964394475.1 uncultured Caldithrix sp.
CGGATCGTCTTCGATATACAGCACTTTTATGGTATTTTTTTTAGGCATCCTGACACGTTGTCAATCTTTATAAACGTGATGAAAGACCGTTACTAATCGCCGCCCCATTTACTGAAAAATTTAAACTATTTTAATAATTTATACAAGTTTCATCTTTTTCTAATGTCATTCTATAACTTAGATACTTTTTCTTATTATGGCCAACTTACCTTAACGTCATGCATCGAAAAAGAGAATAAAAAACAAATTAGAAAAATACCAAAATATTCGTAATTTATAAGTTTATTTTTCTGGAGGATAAGATGGACCACTTATTAAAAAGAAGACCTTTTATTGATTACTTCTTTATCACGATCGGTGCCCTCATCATGGCCATGGGAATCGGCGTTTTTCTGGTCGATGCCCAGGTCGTTCCGGGTGGGGTGAGCGGATTATCAATGGCTATCCATTATCTGTCCAATTACTCCATCCCGGTAGGTATGATGATGTGGTTATTAAATATTCCCCTGTACTTTTGGGGAGTAAAAGAATTGGGTAAGCGATTTGGAGCCCGCACATTCTACGGATTTTCCGCCAACTCCTTTTTTATCGATTTTTTTAGAGGAGATATACCTGGATTAAAATTTGTGCAATTGCAAAAAACCGTTACAATTCTCGACCTACAAAAAAATGACTTTCTATTTTTAATTTTAATTGGTTCAGTATTATTAGGAATCGGGTTAGGAATCATCTTCAAATTTAAAGGTTCAACGGCTGGATCAGACATTGTGGCCGCCATTCTCCATAAACGCCACGGAATAAAACCGGGACAAGCCATCATGCTGATTGATTTTTTTGTCATATCTTTTGCTGGTATCATCATCCAGATGAAACATCTTTCTGTGGATCGCCCGGCCATGTCACTTACCCTGTATGCCCTGTTTCTACTTTTTATCTCCAGTAAAATTGTGGACATCGTATTAGATGGTTTTAATTATGCGCGGGTCGCCTATATCATATCTGATAAATCTCGGGACATTTCTGATGCTATTATTCAAAAATTAAGCCGGGGAGCTACAGCCTTAAAAGCCTTCGGCCTGTATAAAAAAATTGATCGCGAGGTCATCATGACTGTTGTGACCCGAAAGGAAATCTCAGAACTTGTAGAAACTATCAAAGAGATCGATCCAGGCGCATTTGTTATTATTTCCGATGTACATGAAGTTTTGGGAGAAGGATTCCGCAGAAGACTCTGAAAGGATTTAAATAAAACTTTTCTGCTTTTTGTAACTTATATCAAAACTGCTTAATCTATAAGCTGGTATCTTTCAAGTATTATGATCAGGATGGGAGATTAAGTGTTGAAAATCATTTAAGATAATAAAGGGTGGAGCCATAAAAAAAATTCTAGGAACTTTATTGAAACTAAATAGTAAATGCGATTCGGCTTAAGAATAAAAACAGTTGGAGGATATATGAAAATAAAATTGAAGATTAAAATGAAAATTAAGAAACCTCAGGTGTAAATGTTTGACTCCCTGTAACCGCAGGGAGTTTTCATTTTATACGGGATTTACTTAAGACCTTTTCCATTAAAATAATTGCGCTAAAAAGCTGTAAATTTTTTTAAAAACTTCTTCTCGTTCCAGATCTAAACTGATCAAGTGATACGATTTTTCTAATACTACCGCTTCTTTTATCGTCGAAGAAATGTGTTGGTAGATATATTCCAGATTACTGAAATGAATCGTTCGGTCCTTTTGGGAGTGGAAAACCAGGGCCGGCGCTTTGACTTGCCAGAGATTGCTCCTGGTCACATTTAATAATTTTACAAACTCCTCAACCGCAGTGACCGGATACTTAGAGTAGGTCGGAATTAATGGCTTCAATGACTTATCCCTGATGTCAGGTCCTTTAGACTTTTTATTATAAGTAATCAAATGCTTCGCGATCGGCAAAATTATCAAACGCCAATCTTTTAACAATACCGGTCCAGCTAAAGTGATGACAGCCTCTACCGGAAGTTGAGAGGCCAGCAATAAAGCCAGGGTACCTCCCATGCTTTGTCCGCAGACGACTACATTTTTACAGCGCTTACGCAACTGCTCATATTCAGTTTTCGCACAGTTTAACCAATCTTTCCAGCTTATTCCAATGAGATCCTTTGGTTTTGTACCATGTCCGGGTAGCAAGGGTACCGAAATTGTCCACTTTAACTGCTTATACAAATATTCGCACAAAAATCTGCCCTCGAATGGCGTCGCAGTAAACCCATGAAGGAAAAGAAATCCATTAAAATTTCCATCCATAAAAAATGGTTCTGCACCATGCATTATTTTTTTTGCCGGTATGGACAATTAATATCACCTATTTCTTTTTAATCACATTCCACTTAAGATATGGAAAAAAATATCTTTTTCTAATGAAAAAGTAAACGAATCTGTTGAATGAAAATTTTTAATTTTTGTTTATCAAGATCTTTACCCGACAGCTGATAAACAAACCTTCCCTTCTTGTCAATTAAAACCAGATTACAAGCCGAGGGAACAAACTGATATGATTGGGCAAAATCTCCATGCCAATCTAAGAGTATCCAGCGATGAGGTTCTTTAGGGAAATGGCTTTTCACCAACTTTCTAAATAAGGAAGGCACCCCTCGAGTGTCAGCCACGGCCAGGAATTTTACTGAATCTGCCAGCCCATCCTTCAACAGTGAATCATAAATGGCAAAACTCCAGGGCTCATTATACTCACTCCCGTGTCTGTCACTACCAACAATAATGGTGGTTGTTCCTAAAAAATCATCTTGAGTCCGAAGTTGATTGAATTGATCTTTTAATTGAAATCGAATGAGGGTGCTATCCCGTGAAAAACCTGTAAAATCCAGTAGTAATAAAAGATGAAGAATTACATACAAAAATGGCAGTTTCATTCTCATTCTAAATTAAATTATTCTTCGAAAAAAGTTCAGAACCGGTCAATATGACGTACAGTCGAAAAAAAATGGAATATATTTTAATACATGGAGACTGGCGCTGCAATGGCAATCAATAATTGCAGGATCACTGCCGAAGGTCTGGTAGATTTTCAAATAGTAAATTTAACCACAGCCCGCTACAGACAGAGCAATCAAAGCTTTTACAGCATTAATTTTCAATTATTATCAGAACAGGTATTTGTGTGGGGAATCGATAAAAAAATTAATGGTAAAAAACAGCGCAACTTGCGGTCAGATAGATTCTTGTCTATTTTTAGCAGATTTAAAAACGGAAAATATATGGTTAAGAAAGTGTTCATGAATTGGATTGAAATTTCAGAATCGGCTTACCGAAACAACTTGCGATTTTTTAAAAATCAATTAGGCCCAAAAACAGAATTTTCGGTAGTTGTAAAATCTAACGCCTATGGACATGGATTCAAAGAGATTTCACGACTGGCAGTTAAACACGGAGCGGATTCTTTCTGCGTCCATACTTTAGATGAAGCGCTTGAACTCAGACGCGAGGGATTCAAGTGTGATATTCTTATCATGGGACCTGTCCTTCTCGACCGATTGTCTGAGGTAGTAAAAAACGATTTGCGTTTAGTGGTGTATAATCTCGAAACTATACACCACCTTAAAAAGCTGACTTCCAAAATAAAACATTCGGTAAAAATTCATCTCAAGTTTGAAACCGGAACTTATCGCCAGGGAATCTTAAAAGAAGATTTGCCATCATTTCTTTCTGAGTTGAAAAAAAATGATTATATAAATTTAGAGGGAATCTACACTCATTTTGCCAACATCGAAGACACGACCAACCATGATTATGCTTTTTACCAATTGGACCTCTTCAACCAAATGGCTGACATGACCAAAAATTCAGGATTCCCCGAGGTTAAATGTCACACTGCTTGCTCAGCAGCTATTCTCCTTTTTCCTGAAACGCACTTTGACATGGTGCGCCTGGGAATCAGCCAATTTGGATTCTGGCCCTCACGGGAGACTTTCGTTTCTTACAAAAGCAAACATCCCCAGGGAGTAGAAGACGTTCTGCAACCGGTCCTCAGCTGGAAGACCAGAGTCGCTCAGATTAAGCGAGTTCAGGCAGATCAGAAAATCGGATATGGGGGTACCTATCAAACGACTCGCCATTCTAAAATTGCGGTGTTGCCAATAGGTTATGCGGATGGATATGATCGAAAATTATCCAACCAATCCTACACTCTTATCCACAGTCAACGAGCACCGCTGCGTGGCCGGGTCTGTATGAATTTGATCATGGTAGACGTTACCGATATACCAGGGGTTCAGCTAGAAGATGAGGTCATTTTGATTGGCAAAGATGACAGGAATAAAATTACCTGTGACTACCTGGCGGGATTGTGCGGAACCATCAATTATGAATTTGTCACTCGCCTTAACTGGCAGATACCCCGCATAGTTGTTAAATAGATAACTGATTTTATTTCAATAAGTTATATATAAAAATCTTATCCGTCTGTATCGCCAATAAGACGATCAAACAACCATAAACAGCCAACTTTTAAGGAGCGTTTTTCTTAATTTTTTATCATAAAAACTGCTTTTTATCACAAAAGGATAATTACCACCGCCCTTTTCTATTCCACTGACTATGGCCCCCTTTTTCAAGTAAGTGACTTTTACCGCCCAGGCCGGCGTGTTTTAAAGTTTTGTTGTGTCGCTGATACCAGGCTGAGAGCGTATCCTTTCCAATTCGATAAAAACGGTAAAAAAATCTTTTCTCTTTTTCCGGGTTAAACAATTGTTTATAAAACATTTTCATGTTTCAACCCTTCAATTTATGGTTTAATGAGTCTTTTACCTAACTCTAAGCGAATCTCAAAGTTTGAATGATTCGTTTTCCCTGCAATAGGTTGTGGAAAATAAATAAAACGATACTGGGGACGTATGGAAACAAAGTAATCCTCATTGGTGGTTATATCAATTCCCAGACCAAAGCCAGTGTTAAATGAAAATTGATACTCATTATCCCGCGGTAAACGGGATTGTACTTCCGGGGGTGAGAAACTGTATTCCAAATCATTCGTGGGAAAATTCATGCCAAAAGTGGCACCACCTAAAATAAAAAGAATGGGCCTGAAGCCATCCTCAATGCTATCATAAAATAATCTCTTCTTTATCTCCACACTCAGGGGAATGAGGAATAGACGATTAAACTTGTTGAATTGCCTGGGATAACCCCAATAATCATAATAAGTAAATTCATTCTCGTCTCTCATCATATAGAAGTCCAGATTAAAACCAATATGAGCATAGCTGGGCAGGGAGAAACGATAAAAGCCACCCAGACCAAATCCTGCCATCGCCATGGTGATCCCTGCTCCGTATTCATTACCATGATGGGCAATTGATTCTTCGTCATATTGAGAAAAAAGAAAAGCAGGAATTACCAGTATAAATAACAATCCCGATTTAAACCATTTCATAAATTTCATTCCTTATACCTGAGAATTCTACGACACAATTTGTGAAAAGCTCCCGTTGATTTGCCAGCGGGAGCTTTTCATTTTCTTCTTTAGAATGGTACTTCTTCATCCTCACCGCCGGTGGATTCAGGAATATCAGGTACCGGCGGTTCCACAGCTGCTCCCTTGGAAGCCGATTCTAAGATTTGAATATCGCTCGCAATAATTTCAGTTGCATTCCTTTTTGCACCATTTTGATCCTGCCAATCGCGGTACTGCAAACGACCTTCTACATACACCCGCAATCCCTTGCGCAGGTACTGTTTAGCAAATTCTGCCAGACGACCCCAGGCAGCAATCCGATGCCAATCGGTTTGCTCTTGAATTTTTCCCTCCTTGTCTTTTGAGGAACGATTGGTGGCCAGATTAAAATTCGCTACCGCATTACCACTAGGAGCATAGCGAACCTCTGGATCCGCTCCTAATCGGCCAATTAACATTACCTTGTTTACGGTTCCCTTAGACATAACTTCCCTCCTTCTTTGTAATTTTGCGTTTTAGTGATTTGGTTTTTGTACACTGCAATGGCAATTTTATAATAATCAATCTGAAAAAACAAGAAAAATAACTTCTGAGCGTATTTAATCTCGATATTATATTTTTCTCAACCAATCCATGGGATTAAGCGTGCGATTATTCCCATAAATTTCAAAATGAAGTTTTGGTCCTTCCAGGGAACCGCTCTCTCCAACGGTTCCAATCCGATCTCCGCCCTCAATAAAATCATTTTCTTTTAAAAAAATTTGATCCAGGTGTGCGTACACTGTATAGTAACCATCATTATGATCCACAATAACCATATTCCCAAAGCCACTCATATAGGTAATCAGGCTTACTACTCCCGAAAAGACACACCTGACCTCTGTTCCTCGCGCTGCTTTAATATCAATGCCGGTATTATTCAACACAGTTTTTAATTCGGGATTTTTATAACGTCCAAATTCATGAAGGACTTTACCCTGTACCGGCCAATTCAATTTGCCCTTATTTTTAGAAAAATTCCCGGTCAGTTTTTCCCACTTTATCTGAGTCTCAACCTTCAGTTGTCGATTCGGTCTCTCTTTTTCCAGAGAAGCTAAAAGATTTTTCAATTTAGCATAACTTTCTTTTTTCTCTTTTAAAGCCTGGGAGAGACTACTCTTGTTTCTTTTTAACTCAGTTACCAACTGCGATTTGGCGGCTCTTTTGGAATTCAAATTTTCTTCCTCCCGAGAAGCAGAGAGCAGATATTGTTCAGTAAGGACAATTTCTTTCTCCAGAGTTTCTTCCTTGGCCTGTAATTCGGCAGATAAAGTCGCCAAATCATCGAACACAGACCGTTCGGCCGTCATCACTTTCCGGAAATAATGATATTTAACCAATAAATCATTGATACTTGATACACCAAATATCCAACTATATTTGTTTTCCCGTTGATATTTATAGGCAAAAACAGCTTGTTGCCGATAGATTTCCCGCAAGATTGATATTTTTTTAATCAGGGTATCTACCTGTCGTTCTAAGCCAGCCACCAGTAACTTCTGCTGGTTTATTTTTTCTTTATATATATTTATCTTGCTCTGAATCAGAAAAATCTGCCTGTCCAGGTTTTCAATCGATTTTGATTCTGCTTTTAGCTGATTATCCTCCGTTTTCAGTTGCTTTTCCAATTGAATAATATCTTTCTGTAAGGCCTGCAACTGCTGTTGCATCTCTTTAACTTTCCCTGACTCTTGTTGAGAATGGGATAGAGAAAACCACGATAAAAATAGCGCCAGGGATAATGTCAATATTTCTCTAATCATGTGCGGCTTCTTTACTCCACGAAACACCCCAAAAATGGGTCATTCCCAGATCAAAATGATATTGAAAAGAATAATGAACGGATATCCACTTCGGTTTAAAACATAGCCCAAGAGAAGGTGTCGCCGGATAGCTATTCATACCGCTTTGAATTTCAAAAAACGAATTGACCAGGAAATTAAACCCAAAACGTACATTTGCCGGAAACCAGGCATCTTTCTGAAAGCAGAGATAAGATACAAATTGATGACTCATCCGAAATTGCATTCCCCAGGAGACAACCAGCGGTAATTCCTGCCGTTGCTGGTAAACAGTGGGGCGATTAACATTCAGCAGCGAAAAACCGACCAACAGAGAAGGATAAATCTGATACTGCAGACCAACATCTATTCCAAGGGTATGTAAGGGTTTGTATCCTTCAGCCTGGACAGAATACCAATGAATGTTCACACCGCTAAAGAATCGGCGATGAAACCAGGCGCGTGATAGGTTAAAAACTATTTGATTTTCTTGATAAATCTCAGTACCCAGGGTGGTAAATATTAATCCTGCACCGGCATAGGGAGTAACGATATTTCCTGAAATGGAAGCAAAATTTACTTCCGGCAAACCAAAAGGTCGTGAATATTGCACTCCGATGTTGTGATAATTCAATGCAGAAGATACGGCCGGATTTAACAGAAAGGCATTATAGATCCGATCGGTTGCCACTGCGCTACCCGCCAGTCCATTTTCATTGACGCCCAGCAGTGAAAATTCAAAGGCAGCAAATAACTGCCTTGAGACAAACAAAAATAAAAAAATCTTCTTCATGGCGTTGATTCGACCAATGAATCCGATCGATAAGGAAATAATTTCTCTATAATCTTATTTCTTTCAATTAAAAAGGCCTCTCGTAGAACTGCATTTTCGGGGATCTTATCCAGACTATTCTTCACGTATTGTGTCAGATTTTTCCTGGCGAGATCAAGAATCTGGTTTTGTTGAGGTGGAGGCAAAGACTCGAATCGACGTTGATAATATTCACGTTTGGATTTATTCACATGATGATCCCGGATAAACTCTTCTGCAAAATTCTGATAATCAAATGCCCCCACAGAGCCTGGTTGATATTCAAAGATCGTCTGACCATAAGAGGAAGCTTCTTTTAGGCTCACATTACTGCGAATGTAGGCGCGGTATAGCTTATGTGGAAAATTTTTCTTCAAGACTTCCAGGACCTCCTGGCTATGGCGAGTTCTGAAATCGCACATGGTCATAACGATACCATTGAATTGCAGAGAGTGATTGAGATTATATTTAACCAGTCGAAAGGTTTCATAGAGTGGTTTAATGGCTTTCATGGGAAAAAATTCGGGGGAAACAACCAGAATAAACTCATGGGAAGCCGTCAGGGCATTAATGGAAAATAGTCCCAATGAGGGCGGACAATCGATAAAAATAAAATCATAAAGAGTTTGATTGGGCTGGAGAACATCTCTCAGTAAATATTCCCGTGAGAAAGACTTCTGGAGAGTCATTTCCATGGCAGCCGTTTCAATATTATTAGGAAGAATATGGAGATGTTCACTTCTCTTCAAAACCACCTCTTCAAAAGAAGCTTTTTTTAGAAAGAGATGAAGAATGGTTTTATCGATGGACTCATTATCGTACCCGAAATGCTGGGTCAAATTACCCTGGGGATCCATATCAACACAGAGCACTTTAAAACCGTTGGCAGACAAATACCCTGCGGTATTCACAGTAGTAGTGGTCTTTCCACACCCACCCTTCTGAATAATAAACGATACGATTTTCATATACTAATCAATCAGCGCCCGTTTGGTTGAATAAATTCGCTGATAATATAGCAACTTTTTTATTAGATAAGAATGATTTTTGTTTGAGCCGGGATAGCTGAGGTTGGGGAAATTGCTCACGCTCAGGAAGCCATGAATTTTATTTTCACCAGACATAAAGTGTGGAGTTTTCTGGAATATTTTTGATAGTGGTGGGGTATGGGAATAATCTGAAATTCGAGTGGCTCCTTATTTGTGATCTCTTTCAATTCTTCCAGATCCTCCATGCCTTTCCACGCCAGCAGAAATCCTTCCGGTTTTAGCAACAGCCTTGACAATGGTATCAGCTGGGTCATTGATGCCACTGCCCTTACAGTTACTATCTCAAATGAATGATAATATTTAAAATTTTTAACTTTTGGACTCAGGTGCACATTATGTATCCATGTCTCCTGCAGTCCAATTTCATCAACAACCTTTTTTAAAAATGCTGATTTTTTTCGGGATGATTCGATCAAGTGCATCGGTAGGTCAGGTCGCATGATTTTCAGCGGAATAGCTGGTAGTCCCCCACCACTGCCCAGATCTGCCACTGGCGTCCGGAAGGGAAATTCAATCAGCAATGGGGCGATAATAGATGGAATTACATGATTTTCCCACAAGCGAGAGAGATCAGATTGCGATACTAAATTGAGACGCTGTCCATATTTCCGTAAAAGCATTACATAATCAGACAACTGCTGCCATTGTTCCTCGGAGCAATGGGGAAAAATGATTTTCAATAATGATTCCGATGAAATGGGCATTCCCTGGGCTACCTTTTTCGAAAATCAATCTCCGTTTCCGGTTGATGTTTCACGTGAAAC
>CAYMXZ010000111.1:9995-11661 GCA_964394475.1 uncultured Caldithrix sp.
GGGCTACCTTTTTCGAAAATCAATCTCCGTTTCCGGTTGATGTTTCACGTGAAACAGGTAAATTCACGCCTTATCAGGATTTAGCGTGTTTCACGTGAAACTCGCTCTCGATTTCTGAAATATTTATCAAGATAAATCATAAGAATAGTGATATCACCATGCCGAACACCGGCAATTCGTGAAGCCTGTCCCAGAGAGGTGGGACGAATCTTGTTTAATTTTTCCCGCGCTTCATTGGAAAGCGATGAAATTTCCAGATAGTTTAACTCTTCAGGAATAGGTTGACTTTCCAGCTTTTTAAATCGTTCGACCAACTCCGCCTGTCGTTTCAGATATCCTTCATATTTCATCACAAATTCGACATGCAATAATTCGTCAATAGAGTAACTCCCGTTCACTCCCGCCAGTGAAAGCAAATCCCGGAGCGATATTTCTGGTCGCCGCAGCAACTGCCGCATGGGAACCGACTGGTGAATAGGGCTACTTTTCATCCTGGGTGCAAATTCATTAAAAGCCTGAGGCGAAATCGATATCTGCTGAATCTGCTCCATCAATTTCTCGATGTTCTCCCGTTTTTTCAGCATCTTCTGATAGAATTTATCCGGTAATAACCCTACTTTTCTCCCCAGTTCCATCAACCGTAAATCGGCATTATCATGTCGCAATAAGAGGCGAAACTCGGCCCGGGATGTGAACATTCGGTAAGGTTCGTTAATTGCTTTGTTAATCAGGTCATCTATCAATACCCCAATATAAGCCTGTGAACGATCCAGGATGAGCGGGGGCTGATCCTTCAATTTTAACGCAACATTAATTCCCGCTAGTAATCCCTGGGCCGCTGCTTCCTCATAACCAGAAGTCCCGTTGATTTGTCCGGCGAAGTACAGATTTTCAATATTTTTCGTTTCCATGGTATGTTTTAACTGATAGGGAGGAAAAAAGTCATATTCCACCGCATATCCCAGTCGGATGATCTGTGCTTTCTCCATCCCTTTAACCGATCGCAATGCTTTGTACTGGATATCCTCCGGTAGACTGGTGGCAAAACCATTTACATAGATTTCCGGACTGTTGAGACCGTCGGGTTCGAGAAAGAGTTGGTGTCGTTCTTTATCAGAAAACCGCACAATTTTATCCTCGATGGAAGGACAATAGCGAGGCCCAATCCCGGAAATAAGACCAGTATATAAAGGAGAACGGTCCAATCCCATCCTCAAATATTCATGGGTAAGCGAGTTGGTATGGGTAATATAACAGCTTAACTGAGGCCGGTCTAAACTCTCGGTCTGATACGAAAACGGGACAGGAGGATGATCGGGCACTTGCTCTTCCATTTGACGATAATCGAGAGAATTTTTATGGACCCGGGGCGGAGTACCGGTTTTTAATCGACCGGCCACAAATCCCAGATCAACCAACGCTTCAGTGAGTCCGCGCACTGGCTTCTCGCCCGCTCTCCCGCTGGCAAAAGAATTCAATCCGATAAAAATTCGTCCATTTAAAAAAGTACCGCAAGTTAAAACCAAAGCCCGGCAACTTATCCAGTCTTTCCCATCCAGCAGAGCGGCTACCACTCTCTCCCTTTCGACTTTCAGACCAGTTACCATTGCCTGAATTACCGTTAGATTTTCTTGAGCGAGAACGGTTTGTTGAGCCAGATAAGCAT
>CAYMXZ010000112.1:0-11618 GCA_964394475.1 uncultured Caldithrix sp.
CCTTCAGCCCAGATCTTGGTCATCGAAAAGAGAGTGATCAGGCTTACCAGCAAGGCAGTAACAACAATCCAGACATTTTGAACATTCAGACCGGCTTTTATCAAAATAAATTTAGCCCAGAATCCTGAAAGCGGGGGAATTCCTGCCAGCGACATCGCCGGGATAAAGAACGCCAGACTGACCAGCGGATTTTTTTTATAAAGATTCCCAACCTGTTTCAAATCATAGCTTCCGGTGTAGAAGAAAACCACTCCTGCCATTAAAAACAACGTTGATTTTACAATAATATGGTGTATGATATAAAAAACCGCCCCGGCCAACCCGAGCGGAGTAAATAAACCTAATCCCATAAGCATATAGCCAATCTGACTCACAATGTGAAAAGAAAGAATGCGCCGAATATCGTATTGAGCCGCCGCTCCCAGCACGCCAATAACCATGGTCAAAGCCGCGGTTATCAGAATTAAATTATGAGTGAATTCTGTTTGCTGGATGAAAATGAGAGTAAAAACCCGAATCAGAGCATAAACCCCCACCTTGGTCAACAGTCCAGAAAAAATGGCAGAGACGGCTGGTGGCGGAGTGTGATAGGAGGCGGGCAGCCAGAAGAAAAAGGGAAATGCCGCCGCTTTAATTCCGAACGCCAGAAAAAAGAGCATGGCTGAGCTGGTGACAAGAATAGAGCGCGGTTCATTCTGGAGTTTAAAGGCCAAATCAGCCATATTCAAAGTACCCATTTCCCCATACAGTATTCCTACTCCGATAAGAAAAAAAGTGGATCCCAATAAATTCAGCGTTACATATTTCAATGCACCTTCCAGTTGCGGTCTCTCCCCGCCCAGAACCAGCAAAACAAATGAAGCCATCAGCATGACTTCGAACCAGACATACAGATTAAAAATATCGCCAGTCAAAAAAGAACCGCAGACTCCTAATAATAGAAAATGTATCAGCAGATAAAATCCATGTGATTTCTTCGAATCATCAATTGTATAGGTGGAGAAAACAGTAACGGCTATGGTTGTAATAGAGGCCAATAAAATCATGATGGCTGAAAAAAGATCGGCGACTATTGTGATACCATAGGGTGCCGGCCAATTTCCAATCTGGGTAACCTGTATTCCCTCTCTCCACACCGATCGAAGAAGCAAAATGCTTACGATGAGATGGATAAAGGCGCTGAGATTGGTAATTACCAGCTGTAAAGACCTGTATCGTCGGAAAAATAACAACAGTATCCCACTCAGCAGGGGAATGATGATCGGCAGCACCAGGAGAAGGTTCATCAATCGGTTCCTTTCATTTCATCCAGATCGTCACTTCCCACAACATGATAGACCCGATGCAGTAAAACCAGAGTAAAGGCGACTACTCCAAAACCGATGACGATAGCGGTTAAAATTAGCGCTTGCGGAAGGGGATCAGCATAACCTGCCGCCGCCACTATATTTTCTTCATTGATAATTGGTGGACGTCCGCGGGTGAGTCCGGCAGCTGACAGTATCAACAAATTACATGCCTGGCTTAATAGCAACAGTCCAATGATTAATTTTACGATACTTCGGCGTAAGATCAGATAGACGCCTGCGGCAAATAAACTGCCTACCAAAAATGCCATTACGGTTTCCATCACTCTTCTCCCAGGAGAGTAAAGACAATTGCTACTGTAATTCCCATTACGGTCAGGAAGACTCCAAAATCAAAAAGCATGGGAGTACCCACATGCAATTGCCCTATCAGCGGTACATGAAAGTGAATCCATAAACCTTTGAAAAATGGATAGGCCAGTACCAAAGATAATAAACCGCTGACCAAAGCCAGGGAGAGCCCCATTGAAATAAGAGTAACCGGTGAAAGGCGCAATTTCTGGCGTGCCGTCTGGTGATTATATGAAATGGCATACAGAATAAAAGCCAGAGCGGCCAGCAAACCGCCGATAAACCCGCCACCAGGAGCATTATGTCCGCGGTAAAAAGTAATCAGCGAGAAAAAAATAAAAACCGGCAACAGATAAGAAGCAATAATTCGCAAAAGAACCGAATACATCATTTCCCTTTTAATTTTAACAGTGCATAAACCCCAATAGCAGCAATTGATAAAACCGTGATTTCTCCCATGGTATCCAGAGCTCGAAAATCTACCAGAATGACATTCACCACATTTTTGCCATAAGCCAGTGTCAGGCTGTTTTGAAGATAATAATCAGAAATAGGGGAATGCAGGTTAAGTGCATTTGCCTTCAGGATGAGAGCTGTGACTATACTTCCCGCTCCTATCGAGATGATCAGATCGCGAATTCTAACCGAAAAACCAGAGAACTTCTTAAATCGCGGCAACCGGTAAATAACCAGGGCGAACAAAATAACGGTTAGGGTTTCAATCAATAATTGAGTAAGGGCCAGATCGGGTGCACCATACAGCACATAATAAAAGGCCACTCCATATCCAATAATACCTAAAGAAGCCACCGCCGCCAGTCGTGAGGAAGTGAAAGTGGCCGTGAAAATAGCTCCCACAATAATTACAGCGGGAATCAAATCATAAAATCGGAAAGAGGAGAATTGAATTTCGCTGAAAAATTCTGCTTGCGCGATAAGCACCCCACCCACCAGACCAATAGCGGTCAGCAGAATCGTGATGATATAATAACGCAGATATCCATTTTGAAGAAGACGACTGATCTTTCCACTGATTTCTGGAAAATACCTTACGAATCGATTGAAAAGTTCGGTCAGTGTTATTTGTTGCAGTGACCTCAAGCGGGAAGCGAAATTTCGCACCTGGGACCGCATCCCAAATAATAGCACTCCCAGGAGCACCGTGCCCAGGCTCATCAGGAAAACTGGATTTATTCCATGCCAGAGTTTAAGATAGACTGCAGTCTGCTCGGCATGGATGGCATTAAGCGCCGGGGCGATGATCCGACTGGCTAGTCTATCCGGAGATAAACCAAACAATAAACCCAGCATCGATAAAAAAAGTGGTCCGATCCACAACGCCGGACTGGCTTCATGGACATGATGAGAGATTTTGGTTTTCCTTCCCAAAAAAGGTTTTATTCCCACGATAATGGCCACCGCCACATTCGCAGCATTGGCAAAAATTCCGCTGATCATTATCAGCGGACCGGCCTGCGGGGCTTGCATTTTCGCTTCATACATCAGTTCTTTACTGATAAATCCTAACAAAGGCGGGAAACCGGACATTGAGAAAGCGGCCGCTACCGCCGAAACAGCCGTCACCGGTAACACCCACATTAAACTATGTAGACGGGTCACATCTCTGGTTCCCGTTTCATGATCCATAATTCCAGCCACCATGAATAGACTCCCTTTATAGAATGAATGGACCATTAAAAAAACCAGGGCGGCCTTGGTGGCCATAGAAGTCCCTAAACCGAGCAACATCACCAGAATACCCAGTGCGCTTACAGTGGTAAAAGCTAATAAACGTTTCAGATCGGTTTGGGAGAGGGCCAATAGAGCTCCAATTAACATGGTGCTGGTTCCGGCCAGAGTCACCAGATAGTGCCATTCGGCGGTTCCTCCCAGAATAGGATATAGCCGCATCAGCAGATAGACACCGGCTTTCACCATTGTAGCGGAGTGCAGATAGGCGCTTATCGGGGTGGGAGCGGTCATGGCCCCCGGCAGCCAGAAGTGGAAAGGAGCCTGAGCCGATTTGGTGAATGCCCCCAGTAAGACCAGAATCAAAATTATAAGATAAACGGGGCTCCCGGAGGGCATTGCCTGCATACTCGAAATATCAAAAGAACCCTGTTCGTTGCCTAACAGCATAAAACCAGCTAGCAGCGCCAGACCTCCCAATCCAGTGATCAATAAGGCTTGCAAGGCGGCCTGTCTGGCCACCGGATTCTCATGTTCAAAACCGATCAACAGATAAGAAGTGATGCTGGTTAATTCCCAGAAAATAAAAAGCGCAAATACATTATCTGCTAACACCAGACCGATCATGGATCCCATGAAAACGACCAGAAAGAGATAGAATCGTGGTAATTGTGGATGACCTTTCAGGTAGGAAGCGCTGTAAATAAATACAAAGGTACCGATGCCGCAGATGATGAGAGCAAACAACATGCTCAAACCATCAAGCTGGAAAGCAAGATTTATTCCCAGACCTGGAACCCACTCCCATTGGAACAAAATTTTTTGACCTTCACTGATAGCTGGAATCCACTGACAAAAATAGAGAAAGAGCAATAAGGGTAAAAGCGGGAGAATCCATTTTTTTCTCGCGAGAAAAGGAGTCAGTGGCGCAATGATAAAGCAGGTTAGGATGACGAGAAGAAACATGCACTATGCTGATTTATTTTATTAGTTGAAAATATACATCAAAAATGATGATAAAAAAATAAGAGAGAAAATCTGGGAAGACAAGCCATTAACAAATACTGGCGCCAGAATAGAACACACAAAGAAGGAATGTTCTTTTTGTATTGTCCTTTTTGAATCCTGTATGAAACAGAAATCACCATAATTATCTCGGATCTTATTCTTAGATTGTCAGCAATCTGCTTCAATCGAATTGTTTTAAAAAATTATTATCTTTTCTCTCACAATATTTACTAAAATTTAAGTAGTAATAACCGTTAATAAATGTATTTTAAGGTTAATGCCAATGAATCAGGAAAACTTTCAGATTAAGCAGTTGGGAGCATGTCGCTTCGATTCGCCCTTATATAATTTGCGAGATGCCGGGGGAAATTTTTTTCACTTTATAGAAGATAACGAGCGTATCCTTGTCCAGCACCGCCTAAATCGTCTTCTGCAGGATGGCGCCAGCCTGCAAAATACTCCTACGCTAGAATTAGCGGGTCCGCGGAAAAAAATCTTTTTCGACCCAGCGAAAACTTCCATCGGAATCGTCACCTGCGGCGGATTAAGTCCCGGCTTAAATAATGTGATCCGTGATGTGGTGATGAGCGCCAGTTATTTGTATGGAATTACCCGCATTATTGGATTTCGATATGGTTACCGCGGAATTGCTGAAGAAAATATGTATGTGGAATTAACTCCTCGGGCAGTAACCGATATCCAGGAGCAGGGAGGGTCGATTTTAGGTTCCTCCCGCGGCAATCAGGATATTGGGCGAATGGTGGATCGTTTGCTGGCTCTCAAAATAAATATTTTATTTGTGATTGGCGGAGATGGCAGTATGCGCGGTGCCCTGGCCCTCAGCCAGGAAATTGCTAAACGTAATTTACCCATCAGTATTATTGGCATTCCCAAAACCATCGATAATGACTTCCGGTATATGGATCAGAGTTTTGGTTTTGATACTGCTTATGCCAAAGCCGTGGAAGCGATCGATGGCGCTCATCGCGAAGCGGAAGGAGCTCCCAACGGTATCGGTCTGGTAAAATTAATGGGTCGTCATTCCGGTTTCATCGCCTGTGCTGCAACTCTGGCCTCCAATCAAGTTAATTTTACTTTGATCCCGGAAGTGCCTTTTAAATTAGAAGGGCCGCACGGCCTGTTGACCGCCTTGCATCAGCGTCTACTTAAACGCCAACACGCCGTCATCGTGGTCGCCGAGGGCGCGGGACAGGATCTCTTGAAAAATGCCGGCACCGAAAAAGACGCTTCAGGAAATATAAAACTACTGGACATCGGGCTCTATCTTGCAGAACAGATCAAGAGCTATTTTAAAAAAATAAATATGGAAATAAACCTGAAATACATCGATCCCAGTTATATTATCCGCAGCATTAAAGCCAATGCGTCCGACAGTTTACTCTGTACCGCTTTAGCATTTAATGCCGTCCATGCCGGAATGAGTGGAAAAACAGAGATGGTTGTCGCCATGTATCGCCATAGTTTAGTCCATATCCCCATTCCGCAGGTCATCGTCACCCGCAATCAGGTGGATCCCAATGGCGCCTTATGGTTGAATGTCATTGCCTCAACCGGACAACCGATCGCTTTTTATTAATGGATGCTTTGTATTAAAAGTCCAATAAAATAACAACCGTTATACCGTTTTTATAGCATTCAAAAATCGTCGTCGTTTTGATATCATTATTTGTGAAAGCATCAGGTATGGAAACACTGAACAAAAATCTCAATCCTGTCCGCTTATTCGGTCGCAGTTATCCACTGGGAGCTTCTTTTTATGACGGGGGAGTGAATTTTTCGCTTTATTCTAAAAATGCGAACAGCGTTGAGTTATTATTTTTTGATGATGTGGATGATCGGAAACCTTCGCGTACCTTTACTCTGGATCCAATTCATAATCGCACTTTTCATTACTGGCATATTTTCGTGCCGGGCGTTCAGCAGGGTCAACTTTACGCTTACCGTATTCACGGTCCCTTTGCTCCCGAAAAAGGTTTGCGCTTTGACGGATCGAAAGTATTGCTCGATCCCTATGCTCGAGCGATAGCCGTAGGCAGAAATTACGATCGACAGGCTGCTATTCACAAAGGAGACAACTGTGCTCATGCCATGAAAGGGGTAGTGGTCGATCCCCGTGCTTATCATTGGGAAGATGACACGCCGTTGGGGACTGATTATGCGGTCTCGGTCATTTATGAAATGCATGTAGCCGGTTTTACCCGCCACCCGAATTCCGGTTTACCAGCCAACAAACGCGGAACCTATGCTGGTTTGGTCGAAAAAATTCCCTACCTGTTGGAGCTTGGAATTACCGCTGTGGAGTTACTACCCATACAACAATTTGATGAACAGGATGTGAATCCTCCTCTGAAAAACTACTGGGGATATAATCCCATCGGCTTTTTTGCCCCACACTGTGGATATAGTTCCGATAGAAGTCCATTGGGGGCTCTTAATGAATTTCGGAGCATGGTCAAAGCGCTGCATCGAGCCGGCATCGAAGTGATTCTGGATGTGGTATTCAATCACACCGCCGAAGGAGACCATCTGGGTCCAACCTTATCCTTCAGAGGATTAGAAAACGAGGCGTATTATATCTTAGAAAAAGATCGTGCTCTTTATGCTAATTATACCGGGACTGGTAATTCGATTAATGGTAATCATTCCGTAGTGCGTCGCCTGATTTTAGATTGTCTTCGCTATTGGGTGCAGGAAATGCATGTGGACGGTTTTCGTTTTGATCTGGCCTCGGTTCTCAGTCGCAGTGAAACCGGCGAGCCGCTGAAGAATCCACCTTTACTGTGGGCTATCGAATCGGCGCCGGAACTGGCCGGAATCAAAATTATCGCCGAAGCCTGGGATGCCGCCGGTTTATACCAGGTAGGATCTTTTGTGGGAGATCGCTGGGCAGAGTGGAATGGGCGGTTTCGGGATGATGTCCGCCGCTTCCTGCGTGGAGATGAAGGAATGGTGAAACATTTTGCACACCGAATCTTAGGCAGTCCCGATATTTACCCCGATCCTCAGCGCGAACCCAATCGCAGTATTAATTTTGTTACCTGCCATGATGGATTCACGCTGAACGACCTGGTTTCATATAACCAGAAACACAACGAAGAAAATCAGGAAGATAATCTGGATGGAAGCGATGAAAATTTCAGCTGGAACTGCGGAGTAGAAGGACCTACTTCTGACCCGGAAATAGAAAAGCTACGCCTGAAACAAATAAAAAATTTTCTCACCATTCTTATGATTTCACAAGGCACTCCCATGCTATTGATGGGAGATGAAATCCGGCGCACCCAACACGGGAATAATAATGCGTATTGCCAGGATAATACTCTCAGCTGGTTCGATTGGCAATTCGTGCAGAAGAATGCCAATTTATTACGCTTCACTCGTGGCCTGATCTTTTTTACTCTTTCGCGCAGTGTGTTTTCTGAAGAGCAATTTTTATCCACCGAGAAAAATCCGAAACGGCCTTATCTACAATGGCATGGCGTGAAATTACACAAACCGGATTGGAACTGGAATTCCCACAGTTTAGCATTCACCCTCATCCATCCGACCATGGATGAACATTTACATGTGATGATTAATGCTTACTGGGAACCGCTGTCGTTTGAACTTCCCGAATTGCCCGGCCATAAAAAATGGCGACGCATTATCGACACCTCTTTGGATGCACCGAATGATTTTTCTGAGATTGAGCAGGCAGTGAAAATCGTTGATAACCATTATGTGCTTCAGCCACGCAGTGTGGTCTTGCTGTTCTGCTAAGTATACCGTTATACCAATTTTTCTTTAACTCTTCTTTTTCACTTTATAAAGCGCTGGAGTATAGAAGCATCTTGCAGACAACAGATTAAAAGGCTTCCTCAATTCCAAAATATATTCCGCTGGTATGCTGGCCAAAACCGACATCGGCTCGCAAATTAACTTTCTCCTGTTCAGAAAATAGAAAACGGATTCCAAAACCCAATGAAGGTTTTAAGCCCTTCATGGTAAATTCTCGAAAATGCTGGACCACTTCTCCCACTCCGCCAAAAGCGATAAAACCAAATTTTCCGACCAGATGTGTGCGATATTCTAGCTGCGCCGCCAGTAAATTTTTATCGCGATATCGGCCTTCATAATAACCGCGCATTATTTGCTGACCGCCTAATTTAGGTAAAACATAAAAAGGAACGGTATTATCGGTCACATTCAGTAAGGCTTGCATCGCCAGAATATGGGAAGGCACAATTTGAAGGTATTGACGCAAGTCTAACTTAAAACGCTGAAAAACATATTGACTTCCCAACTCCTTAAGATAGAATAATGCCATGAATTGATGAAACATCCCATGGGTAGGATAAAAGATGTTATCACGATTATCCAATCCCCAGCTGAAGCCCATCCCGTTATGATGCCCTCCCCGGCTCCCCGGTAGTTCAGAATCGGTCAAATAAGGATTTTCTTGTACATCATCAATCTGATAATGTACATAATCGAACAGCAGTCCAACTTTCATGTTAGGATTCCTGGAAATAAAAAGCGGCGGCAATTGGATGCTGGCCATGAGTCCCCATGAATCAGCTGTATATTCTTCTTCACCCATCTCCGGCCTGGAATTCCCAATTCCAAAGAATTTCTCTAAAAAATGACCATAAACCCAATCCATGGAAAGGAATAGCTGATTGCGGATCAGATAGAGCTGAGGTGTGAGTGTAAACTTATACTGTTTATTGGTGGAGTAATAACCGGAGAGGGACAATTTGGAGGGACGAAGTCCAAGATATTCTGAGGTATAAAAAGTGATAATCCCACCGATTCCAAAAGCCAGGGCAGTTTCCGGAGTATAAAACACATAGGGGAAGACCAGAAATCGGCCATGACGGGATTGGGCGATTTCAATTTTATCCAGCGCTTGAGTGCTATCGCTCATCGAAGATGAATGGAGTAAAGTTGGGCTTAAACAGCATACCAGGATAAGGATAGTGACCAATGGTTTCATAGAGAAGAGTCTTTTAAGAACTTTCGCTACAGTTTGAATGATAATATAAGTTTAAATAGTGAAAAATCGTTAGCAAAAATCCGTTTCTTAATATTTCACAAAATTAAGATCGATGCATCTGTTGCTCATTCGTACTCAATAATTTCTGGTCTCGCTGTTTGCACATTTCTGAAGATATATGCGTAACGGGAGGAAAGATCCAATTTCCAATGGTCGATATCGCCAGGGGTTCGTGGAAAATAGGAGAGACGCAGTTGAATGGTATCGATAACCAAACTCTCATTGCGGATACGGCATCCAATTCCAAAAGAACTATAAAACGCCTGCCGGTCAAACAGTCGGGAGTCGCTGGATAAAAAACCTGTATCGCCGAAAGTGTACAATGCAAATTTAAATCCCATGGTTGTCCAGGGAGTAAAAACCACATTTTCAAGCTTGATGACCATTTCACTCGTCCCATACAAATCGTTCACCGACAGGCTTCTGATGTCATTTCTTAATTGAATAAATTCACCGGGTAGTCGATTGACACCATGGGTCCAATTCACAAAAAATAAATTTCGCATCTGATACGTTCCGAGGTGAGAAAGAGGAGTATAGTAACTCAGTTTTATATCAACAACTCCCTGGTGCCGGTCTTTATTTTTATAAAATCCACCGGCATTCAGGTCTACTCCCAGATATCCAAAATTTTTGATCATTTGAGCCGATGACAATTCCACACCAACGTAAGGCCTATTTCCAAATTCCGCCTCCTGCCAGCCTGCTATTACCTGTGCTCGATATCCTACTGGTATGTCTTCTATTTCTCCGAAGGATAAAATCAGATTGCTTTGCAGATACTTTAAATTACGAAAAGTGATTGCCCCCAGATATAACTTTCGATCATGAAAAAATTGATTACTGTCTGCCGAAACAAAAGGTCGATTCTTAAAATTATCATTCCGAAAGCGAGCAGAAAACACCAGGTTATTACGGCTTTTCTCACCTCCAATGCGAAAAGCATGCCCTACCCAGAAATCCTGATAATCGAAGGTATATGATATTTGTTGCAGAGTACTGTCCTGCAGCATCTCATGAAGAGCGGAACCAAAATCGATATTCAGCGCTCCTCCCCATTTGGTTTGTGGAGTTAAAAATTGTTTTTCGAAGTTAATTTCTCTATGTTCTCCTTCAAACGAATTAGCATAACGAAGAAATCCAGATATAAATGTTCCTTTGATATTCGGGATGCCATACTTTACTTCATGACCAATAGGAGAATTTGCTGTTCGGTTATAGAAAAAGGTGTAGCGCAATTCTGTTCCAGAACCCAATAAATTTCTCTCAAAAAATGCCACTCGAAATCGATCGGCAGTAACCACCGTAGCAGAAACCCCAAGCGAAAAAATATCTTTCGTCACGACAATAACATCCACGGTATCCGGAGTGGTCGACCGCGGTTTTACGAAAATATCGGCTTCCTCAATATAAGGGAGTGATCGTAAAATGCGCTCATTATCAGCCAAAACAAAGGCATCCAGAGGTTGACCCACTTCAAACAACAGGTTTCCCTGAAGGATATTCTGGCGAGTCTGGATATGGACTTTATTCAATGCATTTGAAAGTTGAGATTCATCTGCCCATAATGTATCATGAACTGAGCCTGAGAAAATTTTTACTTTTTTCCAGCGAATACTGCCAATGATTTTCCCTTCAAATATTCTGAAGATTTCTTCACTTTGATAAAAATCCAAGGAATCCAGTAGCTCAGTCGGCTTCTTATATAATACCCGTCGATAGAGATTGTTTGCCAGGGCATTCCTCTCAATTCGATTTTTCAGTGAATGGCGGCGCGTATCAGAATGGCCTGCTGTCATTTTTGGGGTCGGAGGATTGTCGTCGGTACGGTCGGATATACTGGAACTGTCAAGGGAGAAAACTGATTTCTTATTAGAAAAAATGTGCTCCTTTAATTCATCACCAGAACTATCTGGTTTTACTGTAGAATTTTGTTCCATCAGATGACTGTTATCCGGTAAGGTCTGGGTGCAAAAAAGAATAACAATCAGCAGTAAGGTTGGTCCGAATGCAGAGAAACCAGGCATACTATATTCAGTGAGTGTTCGTACTAAAAAGTTATGGAAATCCCAAATTTCAAAGTTTCATAGGTCAAAGGCGTCTCGGAATTGATCGGCCAGTACATCTTATCCCGCAATCCAACATATATCCCATACGCCGCTCCGTTTTTCAACAGGGCATAAAAGATCGGACCCAGAGTACTGGAA
>CAYMXZ010000113.1:0-11341 GCA_964394475.1 uncultured Caldithrix sp.
TAATCTTTCATCTTTTTTATTTAGTCTCCATCACATACACCCCATCCCAATTTGCACCGGGAGGATTTTGTGAAAATTCGCGGCATCTCTCCAGATAGAGTTGGGAAGGTCCGTCATCCGGAACCGACTGCAGCGCTTTTTGGAAATGGTGAATAGCGTTGTCCCAATTTCGCTGCAAATATTCCTTAAACCCTTGCTGATATTCTTGAATCATTTCCGAATAACCTTCCGGCAATTTATCTTCTTTTCTGGCGATTAATTCATAGACTCTCACCGGCATTTTCTTGCCTTTGACCCGTAGCAGGTCGAGTGGACGGGTGATAAATTTATCCTTCACTTTGGCATAGGTTTGTTCGCCAATCATAATCTGAGTATTATAGACTTCATTGGCGCTTTCCAGGCGAGAAGCCAGGTTAACCGCGTCACCGACCACCGTATAATCAAAACGCGTATCGGAACCCATGTTACCCACCACCATATCGCCCGAGTTAATCCCGATCCGTGTTTGCAGAGCCGGGCGCCCTATTTTCTTCCAGTATTCCACCAACATCTTCAATTGTTTTTGCATATCCAATGCCGCCTGGCAGGCCAACTCAGGACTCTCTGGAATCTCCACCGGCGCCCCAAAAACTGCCATGATCGCATCACCTTCATATTTATCCAGCATCCCTTTGTGTTGAAAAATAACATTGGTCATGCTGGTCATGTAATCGTTAAGCAAATGTACCAGTTTGGTCGGCTCCATGGTCTCCGATAAACTGGTAAAACCGACAATATCGGAAAATAAGACTGTGCAAAACTTTTTCTCTCCTCCCAATTTCACCATATCGGGATTCTTTAAAAGTATTTCCACCACTGAAGGAGAAACATAATGAGAGAAAATTTTTCTGATCTGTCGTTTATCCTTTTCTTCAAACAGATAACGATAGACATAATTCATCGAAAAAGCAATAACCACTGTGAGCAGCAGGGGAATAAGGGGAAGCCAGAAAGAAAAATTCTCCAGAGCATACACGCCAATCAAAATGACCAGAAAAACAAAAATCACGCTATAGATAACGCTGCCCAATGGTCTCAGAAAAATAAGAACTGCTCCGCACAAAATCGCTACGATTAAAACCAGCAAGAATCGAGAGAAAGAACTCATCTGATAAATAAATCGCTGATTCAAAAGCTGATAAATGACGTTGGCATTAATCTCCACACCTGGAAAAGCCGGTTGAAGAGGCGTGGAGCGTAAATCATAAAAACCTGCCAGGGAAGAACCAACCAGCACAATTTTGTCTTTGAAATAATTCGCATCGATGTTATTGCTCAACACATCATAAAAAGAAATGTAACGGAAGGAGTTAAAACCACCGGCATATCGAATCAACATCTGACCATGAATATCGATGGGAATGGAAATTTGAGATTGATCATCGGTTCTGAGCAGGAGGTGACTTTTATTCCTCAAATAATCGATCTCTTTAATTCCCTTTATTTTCAAAAATATCTGGAATGGGAAAGCAGGATAGACATGCTGATTAAATCGCAGTAATAGCGGGATTCTCCGAATAATGCCATCCGGATCAGCAAAGAGACTCACAAATCCTGCGGTATAGCTGGCATTCAAAAATCCCGGGTAACCGGGTTCAAAGCGATCCTGGGACATTAAATTTAAGGAAAGCTCATCCGGAACTTCGTACATAAAGCGCTTATAATCCAGATTTTCCGGTTCATTGACCATGGCAGGTCGAAAGTTTTTTTCATCGGCCATGGAGAAATAGAAAGCCAGGCAGACATTACCGGCGTCGGCAATGGTTTTCTGCAATTTGAGGTCCTCTTCAGGGTGACGGGGATTGGGATCGAAAATCACATCCAGTCCAATCATTTTTACACCGGCGCTATCCAGAAAACTAATCAGTTTACTCCAGTAGTCGCGTGTCCAATGATGATAGCTTCCCAATTTCTGAATACTTCGTTCATCGATATCAACAATGACAATATCATCAATGGGATTCGCAGGTGGCTCCGTAGCCAGGCGGACTCTCCAATCGTAGGTTTGTGATTCCGTGCGAAAGAAGAACGGATTAAATATGAGCTGAGTGAGAATCCACACCACAATGCCGGTGGCCAAACCCATCATGGCACCTGTAAAGAGTTTTTTCCAGAATGTTTGTTTCATTGGAAATTCTCCCAGTTGGTCGTGAAAATTATTATCGGCACAGCTTCACCAAAATTTTTTATTCTTCAAACTTCTTCACTTTTTCTACGAAGGTCTGTAAATCCGATTCATTATTATAAAAATGAGGCGATACTCTGATCTTCCCATCTCGCAGCGAAACAAAAACCTGTTGAGTTTTAAGATAGGGAAATAATTCTTCAGCACGAGGATGATAAAAGGTAACAATTCCCGAAAGATGCGGTTCGGCCGTAGAACCATAAATCGTATATCCATTTTCCTGCAACAGGTGAATTAAAAATTTAGAATTGCTCAGGATTTTCTGCTCAATAGCTTCTATACCGATTTCCAACATCATCTCCAGAGTGGGTATAGCCGTCATGACACCCATGGTATTAAATACTCCCGGCTCAAAGCGCTGAGCGGTGGGTGCAAATGGTTGATCATAATTTAAGAAATCAAAAGGATTTTGTAAACTCAGCCAGCCGGCCTGAACAGGATAGACTTCATTAAATATACGTGGCGAGATATAGATAAAGCCTAACCCGGCCGGCCACATCAGCCATTTATGTCCGGCACTGGACATGAAATCGATTTCCATCTCCTGCACATCTACCTTCAAAGCTCCCAGAGCCTGAATGGCATCCACCGAAAAGATGATCCCGTGCTCATGACACATCTTTCCAATAGCCTTTACATCATTTCGATATCCGTTAATGAATTCCACCATGCTGATGGAGAGCAGTCGGGTACGGGGTGTAATTTTTTTGCGGATGTCCTCGATATCGATTATCCCCTCACGATGATGCACCCAATCAATTTCCACTCCCAGCCTTTTTAAATTAGTAAATGGAATCACGTTGGAAGGAAACTCGAAATCATTCAATAAAATCCGATCGCCTTTCTTCCAGGATAATCCCAGCGCCAGGATATTGAGCCCTGCCGAGGTGTTAGTCACCAGAGCAATATGATCTTTCGAGGCATTGATGAATCGAGCAATAAGTTCAATGAAGTAAGTTTTTTTTTCCAGAGCCGCTGGCCAGAATTCGATATCCTTATCAAGGCGTTTTTCCACAAAATCCAATAAGGCAGCCTTGCCTCGCAGATTAAAAGGGGCAATGCCGGCATGATTCAGATAAATGCAATGGGAAACGTGCGGAAATAAACGACGATATTTGATCCAGTTTGTCATTTGAAAATTTACCTATTACCAAACGTTGAACTGAACTCACTGCTGATAATTAAAACATAAGATTCAATAAAGGTTGCAGGCATAACATTTTAAAATCGATCTTAAATTAATTGAATTTAAAGAATAAGGCAAATCATATTGCAGCGAGAATGAACAGCGCCAGAAGTAAAAAAACAATTCTAACGATCAATTTGCATTATGCGACGACCGAATAATAAATTTAAACCATCGACCATAAGTTAGGGATAAAGCAAGCATGCCTGAGCAAAAGGAAATCCAAATAGTACTACAGCATTTTAGAGAACTTTACCCCAAAGCAAAGCTGGAACTGAAATTCAATAATGCCTTCCAGCTTTTAGTAGCGGTTATTCTTTCGGCCCAATGCACTGATCAAAGAGTAAATCAGGTGACGGCCAGTTTATTTAAAAAGTATCCCACTCCTCAGAAATTTGTAGAGGTTTCACAGGAAGAATTGGAGCAGGATATCCGACCGACTGGTTTTTACCGTAATAAGGCCAAAGCGCTGAAAGCCTGCTGTCAAAAATTAGTGGAGGAATTTGGTGGTGAAGTTCCGCGGAACATCGATCAAATGGTGCAGCTCCCGGGAGTGGGTCGGAAGACAGCCGCGATGGTGTTAGGAAACGCTTTTGGTATCCAGCAGGGGATTGCCGTGGATACGCATGTGAAACGGGTGGTAAATCGGTTAAAGCTGTCGGAGGCTACTGATGTGGAAAAGATTGAAGCCGACCTGATGCAATTGCTCCCTGTTAAGGAATGGACTTATTTCAGCAATGCGGCCATCCTGTTTGGTCGGCGAATTTGCCAGGCCAGAAAACCATTATGCCCCTCCTGCCCTTTCAAAGACTGGTGTCCCAGTCCGGAAAAACAGGGAATAGAGAATAGCTAATAGTTTATAGTTTATAGTTTATAGTTTGGAATAGATAAGGTGGCCTGGCTTACAGTTCCAAACTGGCTATAAATTTACAAATCCTGGTAATCTTTTATCCAATAAAAGTGTACCTACCTTTTCAGTTGATCATCTATTTTCTTCTATGGCTATCAAGAAAAATAGATTTTAGACGATGATATGGGTAAATCGGTTTTGGTTAAGGAGTTAGCGGGATGAGTGAACAAATCATTCAATCCATCTGGTCAACCATCTTAACTTACTCCACACGCTACTATGTGTTAATCATTCTTCTGGTATTGGCTTATTTTGTAATCGTTTTGCGGAAGCAAATAGATTACCTCATCATGAAAGATGATCGGGTCTGGCGACAGTGGTATAAAGCCATATTTTTGTGTCCCAGTTGTCATCGCCGATTACGCCCGGCTGATCATCCGCCCAACTATATATGTCCAAAATGTGGCGATGCATTTGCTTTTGGGGATAAGGCAGCGAAGAACTGGATAAAAAATCGTCCAGCCATGACCAGAGGTGAATTCATAAGATATCTTGCATTACTGTTATTATTAGCAGCCGGAGCGGTATGGATTTTTACATCTGGAGTTTTAAAGCAATAATCACATTTTTTCAGGAAAGCTGAAATCTACTTCAGATATAAAATTTTAAGTACAACATTCCATTCTAAAATTGGAATAATCAGCAAAACCCCTCCCATCCCAATCTAAAATCTAATATCTAATATATCTCTGGCGGAGAGGCAGGGATTCGAACCCTGGTTCCGGTTTACACCGGAAAACGGTTTTCGAGACCGCCCCGATCAACCACTCCGGCACCTCTCCAGTTTTTCATCAGCGAATAGAAATTTTTCTTCTTAAGCCATAATCGTACAGGCCCACTTCACACATTGCCGAACAGCTATCGCACTCAAAATTAGTCTGAAATTGCCGAAAAATAAAGAAGAAATCTATTTAATCCCTCTTCAAATTGGAAAAATATTTCTGAATAAATAAAGATCAATATGATTATTGCTTTAGCTCCGAAAAGATGTTTTGAAAATTAAATATTTACAAACTGCTTTTTATAAAAAATAAAACATTTACCTAACTTGTCTTTTTTCGTGTACCCTATCCCCTTACCCCTTTCGCTACCGGTAGGGAAAGGGAGTGGGGTTAGGGTAAAATGACTGCAAAAATCAATTAAAAATGGATAGGTAAGGCAATACTCCTCATTTAATTTAAGGGTTAGATAAAATTACTTCTAAATTTTGCATGTAATCAATTTCCTGTAAATATTGGTATTGCCTTCCAATTTTTAAGAGTTGAATCAATAATCATAAAAATTAAAAAGTAAAATAACCGTTTATCTGACGAGTTTACCCATTGGGTTACACCACAACTATTTATTAATTAATTTCAAGAAATCCAATTACATACCGAGAATATAAAAAGATAAATATTAAAAGATAATATGGCAGTCGGTAGAAAAGAATCAGAGCGACATGGTTTACTCGCGAAAGCACGTCAACGCCAGCTGCAGATAAAACTTAACCAACGAAAGATTTTCGCTTCGCGTTACCGCAATTTATTCGACCATTCCAATGATGCCATTTTTATTCACGATCTGGATGGAAAAATTATCGACGTCAATAAAAGGGCATTGAAATTATTTGAATATAGAAAAACTGAACTGCTGAAATTAAACATTAAAGATATACACCCCCCTTACACCTGGGAAAAATCGGCCGAAGCATTTGCCCAGATCCAGAAAACCGGAGCGATAGAATTTGAAATTGATTTTCAAAAAAAATCGGGTCAGACGTTTACTGCCGAAGTATCCTCCAGCATCTTCAAAGTCGGGAAACAAAAAATAGTACAGGGAATCGTGCGAGATGTAAGTGAGCGAAAAAGGATGGAAGAACAACTGCGATCATCTCAAAGGCAGTTGCATTCCATCATTCGGGCGGTTCCCGATATCATTTATCGCGTGGATAAACATTCACGAATCACTTTTATCAGCGATAGTATCCGAGAGTATGGGTATGATCCAGCGGAGCTCATTGGAAAAAACATTTTCGAATTAATACATCCTGATGACTGGGAGAGAGCCAGATATCGAGTAAACGAAAGGCGAACCGGCGACAGACGAACCCGTTACTTCGAGATTCGTCTGAAAACCAGGAATCACAAATATGTTCCATTTGATATCCATGCCAGAGGCTTATACGAAGAACCGGTCTTCCTGTTAGAGGCTGAAGGACTTTATAGCACAGATAAACCCCAAAGCAACAGTTTCATCGGCAGTCAGGGTATTGCCCGCGATATCACCGAGCGAAAAATCGCGGAAAAGGTCTTAATAGAATCTGAAAAAAAACTGAATGCCATTTTATCATCCATGGTGGATACTGTCCTCCTGTTCAATGAACAGGGGACGATTATGAGCGCCTATGTTCACCAAAATGGATTCTCAATTTCGCCGGACACTGTGGTAGGAAAAAAATTCAATGAGGTACTCCCGGAACACACTCATCAAAAATTTCAAGAAATTTTAGACCTCAACAAAGATGGAATCATTGCGGAATATGAGTTTTGCCTGGGAACAGATGATAAAAAAGTCTGGTATTCTGCCAAGGTATCTCCCACTTTTCAAAAAGAACATTATAGTGGTTCGGTAGCGGTTATTCGCGAGATTACCGGTCGAAAACAAGCAGAAGATACTTTAAAGCTTAAGATCAAGCAGAGCGAAATGCTGTTAGAGACTGCCCGCCACATCAGCGCCAGTCTCAATTTGAAGGAAGTACTTACTCAGATCGCCATCCGGGCAAAAACCATTCTGAATGCCTCCAGTTGTGTCATTTATACTCTGAGCGATCACGGCCAGAAACTTCAGCCAGTTGTTAATCTCAATTCCGATATGGTGACGAAAACCACACCCTCGTTTTCTGTGGAGGAAAATTGTACCAATTTGGCTATTAAAGCCAGAAAGGGAATGATATTTAATCCCCACGAGCTGAAAAATGGAAAATGTCAAAGCAGCACCGAAAGCAGCAGCGATCTTCAAAATGTGATTGCGGCACCATTTATTTTACAAGAAAGCGTTTTAGGAGCGATGTGTTTGATTCGATCCGGGTCATTATTTTCCCAGGAGGATTTATCGCTGGCGGAAACTTTCGCCTCTTATGCGGCGATTGCCCTGAGGAATGCGCAAGCTCATCAGGAATTGCAACGAGAAGTAAAAGAGCGATTACAGGCTGAAAAATCCCGTTATGAAAGCGAGGAGCGCTACCGTCAATTCTTTGAGGAAGATTTAACCGGCGATTATATTTCCACGGCTGACGGCCGGTTGATCGCCTGCAACCCGGCTTTTCTGAAAATTTTCGGATTCACTTCCCGCGAAGAGGCGCTGGCGACCAATGTCGTCAGCTTATATCCTGATCCAGCCGATCGACAAAAATTTCTGAACTTACTTAAAGAGAAACAAAAACTGGAATATCATCAAATGGAACTTCGCCGCCGGGACGGTCGCACTGTATATATCATCGCAAATATGGCTGGAAAATTTGATGAAAAGGGGAATCTGACGGAGATAAAGGGATATTTGTTTGATAACACGCAACAAAAATTATTGGAAGAGCAATTTCGGCAGGCTCAGAAAATGGAAGCGATCGGTCGACTGGCTGGCGGGGTAGCCCATGATTTTAACAACCTTCTGACCATCATCAATGGCTATAGTGATCTGATTCTGCATCGCCTTCCCGCTGATGACGCGCTTATTAAAGATATCAAACAAATCAAACAAGCCGGTGAGAAAGCATCGCGACTTACCAATCAACTCTTAGCATTTAGCCGCCGGCAACTGTTACAACCAAAACTAATTAATCTGAACACCATCGTGATGGATATCAATAAAATGCTGCGGCGATTGATTGGCGAAGATATTGAACTCATCCTAATTCTGGATCCCAATCTGGGCGTCATTAAAGCCGATCCCGGCCAGATTGAACAGGTGATCATGAACCTGGCCGTAAACGCCAGAGATGCCATGCCCAATGGTGGCAAACTTACCATTGAAACTGCTAATACGTTGTTGGAAAAAGACTACCTGCACAAAAACATACCCGTTCAACCGGCTGGAAATTATGTCACCCTTAGCGTCACCGATACCGGTAAAGGAATGGATGAAGAAACACTGGGACATATTTTTGAACCTTTCTTTACCACTAAAGAACACGGAAAAGGAACGGGTCTGGGTTTATCAACGGTTTATGGTATTGTAAAACAGAGTGAAGGATTTATCTGGGTCGATAGTGAAATGGGAAAAGGCAGTACCTTTAAAATCTACTTTCCTCGAATATGGGAACAAATTTCACAGGTATCTGCACCTCCCCGAACGAATAAATCGCTGGAAGGGAAAGAAACCATTTTATTAGTCGAAGATGAGCAGATGGTGCGTGAATTAGCCACTCGCATTCTGACTGAAAAGGGATACCAGGTATTACAAGCTTCCCGGGGTGAAACCGCTCTGGAAATTTCGAAAAATTATGGGCAGACTATCGACCTGATGATTACAGATATCGTGATGCCCGGAATCAGTGGAAAAAAACTGGCGGCTGAAATTAAAAAAGATCGACCAAACCTGAAAGTGCTTTATATTTCGGGATATACGAACGAAATCCCCACGCACCAAAATTTCATCGAAGAACAGCTGGACTTTCTCCAAAAACCTTTTCTACCGGAAAAATTTTTATCGCAAGTCCGGGAGATTCTGGATAATTGAGAGTTTTGAAATTATTTTACATTCCTGCCAAATCAGGATAGACGATCTATAAATTATTAACATTTCTCTAATCAGAATATAGAATTCTTCTAATGATGTCGTCATAGAATTCTTAATAAGTGTAGGAGATTGCAAGTAATAGAATTGAGTGATGGATGATTTGGTGGATTATAAAAATGTTTAAGATAAAACTAAAATTTAGCGAAATTCAGTTTAAAAAGTTACGTGTTATTTCTCTTCTGGATAGGTATTGAATTTTTAAATTACCGTGATAAGGTTAAGAATGATAAACGATTCTTGGAGCCCTATTTCAGATTTTTATTCAGATCGTATTTAAACGAAAAATGTTTATTATCAGTATTCACTGACAGATCCATTAGATTAAATCTTGGTTCAAATTATTTTTATATTTTTGACCTAAAAATTTCTGAATAATATCAGGAAACGCCTAATTATTGTGTCAAAAGAACAATTCATCGAATTTATTCATCTGGTTACCGGCGCTGGTTGAGCAAGTAAAATTGGTACAGGAAATCTGGAAGAAGTTTTACAGTGTTTACCAACACCCGAAGATAAACAGTTATTGCTGGGTAAGGAAACTCTGGATGATGCCAGGGTATATTTCATCACCCAGGATCTCGCGTTGGTACAAATGGTCAATTTTTTAATCTCTGGTGGATGAACCCTTCGATTTTGGCCAGATGTCTGTGGACAATTCCTTTCGTGACATTTACGCTACGGAAGCCACACCTCTTGCTGTCATAAATATTGTTGGATTTCCAATTGTTACTTTGAATAAAGAAATGATTGCCAGTGTTTTGAAAGGTGGTTGCGAAAAAAACACAGGAGGTGAGAATAGCGATTCTGGGTTGACATTCAGCAAAAGATCCTGACATTAAATATGGCCTGGCAGTAAATGCCCTTCGCCATCGAAAAGAATTATTTGAAATAACACGAGATAGATTGGAGATGTTTTAATTTTGACCAAACCACTTGGTACAGGGATTTTAACTACTGTTTTGAAAAATAAAAAATTGAATGACGAATTTTTAAAACAGGTTAGCATGGTGATGAAAAGATGGAATAAAAATGCCACAGAAATTATGCAGAAATATTAAGTCACCTCTTGTATTGACCTCACCGGCTTTGGGTTTTTAGGTCATCTGCTGGAAATGGTTCACTATGTGCAAAAATCAGCCAAAATAAAAACGAGAGATATTCGCCTTTTACCGTCCGTTAAAAATGTAATAGAGACCAAGCAGATATCTGGTGCTTTGATGGAAAATTTATAATATTTAGTGCCATCATTAGAACTACCCAAATGGAAGAGTAGCATCTAAAAGCCTTGTGTGATCTCAAACTTCTTGTGGACTGCTTTTTACGATACCAGCCATACTGGCTAGTAGAGTATCTTAACTATCTCCACCAACAAGGAGAAATGAGGACAGTGGGGGAGATAATCTCTAAAAAAGAAAAACCAATTATCAATGAATAAAAACGTGGGGCGATGGTTCCATATCGCCAAATATTTGCTATTCATCATTTATGTTCAAGAAGTAACATGCATAGTATTATCCAAAAAGTAAAGTTGCCGATAGCACTATAATAAAAAGAAATTTATTACAATTTATTAAAATAAATATTTCACAATATTAAAAATATTAACATAATTTTCCACAATTCTATTTTTTCTACTTGACATTTTCATTTATTTTATTAAATTTTTACAAAATTCAAAGAACTGGAACATGCTTTTTAAAAACATGAAGATTTCCGGTTTACAAAATTCTTCCAAAAACAATAAATTACCTTTTTTCAATTACTATTTTATAAACTCATACTTCCTCCTGAGTAGTTATTTTTTAATTTATACTATAAGAATCTTTCAAGCAGGCTATCAGATAAATTAAATTTTAATTCATTTTATAAACGAGGAGGATTTGTATGCCTACTAAACCTCGAACCATATTAGAGGAGATTCTGGCCAGAGGATATTCACGGCGGGAATTTTTGAGATTCTGTTCCTATATTACTGCCGCGGCCGGTATCCATGCCAGTGGATTGCCGAGGGTAGTCAGGGCCTTAGAAACCAAAGCTCGACCACCAGTGGTTTGGTTCCATTTTCAGGAATGTACCTGCTGCAGTGAATCCTTTATTCGATCTTCTCACCCAATTGTAGCCGATATTCTGCTGGACAAAATCTCATTAGATTATACGGAAACTCTGCAGGCCGCCGCTGGAAAACAAGCAGAAGAAGCGCTAAATCATACCCTGAAGAATCATTATGGAAATTATTTGATGCTGG
>CAYMXZ010000114.1:0-11268 GCA_964394475.1 uncultured Caldithrix sp.
TATGGTGCGTGAGGAAATGGTCCAGGCGGTGCAGGGTAAAGCCAACGAGAATGCCATCGAGAGAGTCCTGGATCTGTTAGTGCCTAAAATCAAGATACCATCTCAGCCCCGTCCGTATGAGGAAGGGGCACCTACTGTCATTGAATCGGCTGAAGAAAGGCAGGAGAGAACCCGCGAAAAGTTTCGAGAAAAATTATTAGCCGGCGAATTGGACGAGCGTGAAGTGGAGTTGGATATGAGTTCAGAAAATTTTCCCATGATGCAAATATTTTCACCGGTCGGAATAGAAGAGCTGGGCCTGAATATGCGAGAATTATTCGGGAATCTTATGCCGAAACGAACAAAGAAGCGAAAACTAAAAGTGAAAGAAGCCTTAAATATTTTGAGACAAGAGGAGGCACAAAAATTAATTGATATGGATGTGGTCACCCGTGAAGCCATTCATCGTGTGGAAAATTCTGGAATTATCTTTTTGGATGAGATAGATAAAATTGCCAGTAGTAAAGGAACGGGTACCTATGGACCCGATGTCAGTCGTGAAGGAGTGCAGCGGGATTTATTGCCAGTGGTGGAGGGCACTACCGTGCTCACCAAATATGGCATGGTCCGGACCGATCATATTCTATTTATTGCTTCGGGAGCATTTCACATAACCAAACCCTCTGACCTGATTCCTGAGCTTCAGGGACGATTCCCCATTCGAGTGGAATTAGAAAGTTTGACCACTGAAGATTTTATTCGGATTTTAACTGAACCAGAAAATGCGCTCATTAAACAGTATGTCGAATTATTAAAAACAGAAGGAATCCACATCGATTTTACTCCTGATGCTATCCGGGAAATTGCGGAGATTGCCAGTTTTGTAAATAGCAAAGCAGAAAATATTGGAGCCAGACGATTGCATACCATCATGAGCAAATTATTGGAAAATATCCTTTTTGAGGCTCCTGATCTGGAATCAAAAGAAATCCTGATCGATAAAGAGTTTGTTCGAAATATTCTGAAAAATATCGTCGAAGACGAGGATCTGAGAAAGTATATATTATAAACAATGACTAAAATTGAACGAAATTGGAGGTTGGTGTGAACAAAGATTTTTTGTCAATTGCTGATCTAACGGCTAAAGAGATCTATGATATTTTTGATTTGACGAAGGATTTGAAAGAAAAGACCAGAAAAAGAATAGAACACCATCTTTTAAAAGGTTATTCGCTGGCCATGATCTTTGCCAAACCATCGGCGCGTACTCGAATTTCCTTTGAAACTGGAATCTTTCAATTGGGAGGAACCGCTTTATATTTAGCCCCTGGGGACATTGGCATTGGGAAAAGAGAGGCGGTAAAAGATATTGCACAGGTCATCTCACGCTACAACGATCTGATCATGGCTCGCTTATTTGCTCATAAGGATATTCTGGAATTAGCAAAATATTCGAGAGTGCCAGTTATCAATGGACTGACTGATTATAATCATCCCTGCCAGATCATGGCCGATGCCTTTACTATCATCGAATACTTTGGGAAAATTGAAAATTTAAAGATTGTCTTTATTGGTGATGGTAATAATGTTGCCAACTCCTGGATTAATTTTGCCTCTCGCATACCTATCCAGCTGGTGATTTGTACGCCACCTAAATATGAGCCCGACGCGGCAACTGTTCAGAGAGCTAAAGAGGCTAAGGTTAGTAAGATAGACATCATGACCGATCCTCGCCAGGCGGCACGAGGTGCCGATGTTCTTTATACCGATGTGTGGGCGAGCATGGGACAGGAAGCGGAAGCTGAAGAACGAAAAAAAATCTTCCGTCCCTACCAGCTGAATAGTGAGTTACTGAAATTGGCCAAACCGGAAGTCAGAGTACTGCATTGCTTGCCGGCGCATCGCGGAGATGAGATCACCGATGAGGTCATCGATGGGCCACACTCTGTGGTGTTCGATGAAGCCGAAAATCGACTCCACGTGCAGAAAGCCATTATGGTCACTCTGGTAAAAAATATGAAGTGATATTGAGGTGATGGCTGACAATTTTAAAATTGAATATGTATTACCGGACAACTATGCTCTCTGGGATGAATTTTTACATCAATCCGTGAATGGAACTGTTTTTCAGTCATCAGCTTACCTGAAGGCAGTAGAGAGTGCTTTTCAACGCCAGGTACAAATTCTGTCAGTTGTCCAACACCAGGAAATAGTAGGTGGGTGTGTTTTGTTCCCAAAGCGAAGATGGAGTTTTTCTTATGCCCCCACTCCATTTTTCATTCCTTATAATAGCTTTATTCTCAGTTCGTTTTCCCAAACCAGCCAGGAGCGTCGACGGATAAATTATCAGGCAGAAGTGCTGGATCTTTTACGTCTGGAATTAGAGAGGCAATATGGATTTATTCGGCTGGATTTAACCCCGGAAGTTATTGACTTCCGCTGTTTGTTAAATGGAAAGTGGAAATTTTTTCCTCACTTTAATATTGTGATTGATCTGCAGCGGAAGGAAAATCTGTTTGATCACATTCGTCGGAATCAGCAGCGAGGTATCAAAACTTTTGAAAAACTTGATTTCAAAATCAAAGAAAGCCAGGATCTGAAGACTTTTTATCAATTGGTCAGTCAGTGCTATCATCAGCATGGTATTCACCCGCCGTTAAACAGTCAACTTTTTGAAGATTTTGTCCATGAACTTCTCAGGCGGCAAATAGCCAACTATTTTACTATCCAGATTGACGATAGGCCTGTGGCAGGAATGTTAGTGATCCTCGATAAAAATCGCGTGTATGCTTTGTTCGCCGGTAAAGATTTTGGAGGGGATTGGGATGATGCCGAATTATACTTGCACTGGCATCTCATGCAATATTTTCAGGAGCGCGGGATACACTATTTTGACTTACTGGGTGGCATGGTAAAATCTATCGCTCATTTCAAGTTAGGTCTGGGTGGATCGCTTTGGCGATATGATCAAATATATTATTTTAGAAGTTCACTCGTTGAAATGATGTTTAATAAGATAGAAAGAAGGAAAAAAGCAAAAAGAATCCTGGATTAACCGAAGGATATGTAACTTCATTTAGCTTGATAATAATCAAATAAATAACAATGTATGAAAGGAAGAATTAGGATTTTTTATAGAGATATATTTATGTTCACTCATTTTTGTAAATTATATGGATTTAAGGAAAAACTAAATAAATGATTTGACTATTTATACTTTTAAAAATAAATTAACAGGCTAAAAAGATGAAAATTCCGATTTTACATCTTGAAGAAGGATATCATCATTTTGAGGACTACATAAAAAAGGGTTCTCTTCATTTTTATCGGGATGAAATTTACCCGGATGATATCAATATAAAAGTGGAAGTGAATAAGTTTGCAAAAAATATTTCCTGTAAAGCGGAGATATCGACCCGGATGCATTTAACCTGTGATCGATGTCTGGCGGAGTTTGATGAAGATTTCCTGGAAATGTTTGATATTCTCTTTCATATCGGACAGGATGAACTAAATATCGATGAAGAAAATGTGGTTGCGCTTTTACCGGATCAAAAAGAAATCGATTTGACATCTTATATTCAGGAAACTTTGATTCTCTCCATACCGATGAAGGTTCTTTGTCGGGACGATTGCAAGGGAATCTGTCCAAATTGTGGGGCTGATTTAAATACAGAAGAATGTCAATGTATGGATAAACCGATTGATTCGCGTTGGGAAAATTTAAAAAAGTTGAGAAAATAATAATGTATATGGATGAACTTTAATTGGAGATTGAAAAATGCCAAATCCGAAAAGAAGAATATCTAAATCAAAGCGTGATAAAAGGCGTGCTCCCTGGATGAACGATTTAGGTGCCATCAGTGTTTCAGTATGTCCAAACTGTGGGGAACCCAAACAACCTCATCGTGCCTGTCCGAGCTGCGGGTATTATAAGGGGCAACGCGCTTTTACACCCACAGAATCTTAATATAAATTTTCATTTGCCGATTATGCGTGTGGCGATCGATGCAATGGGCGGAGATTATGCTCCGAGAGCTACGGTCGAGGGGGCTGTTTTATATGCCAGAGAAACAGCGGGAAAACATCAACTGGTGCTTTTTGGTGATCGGCCAACCCTCGAAAAGGAATTGTCTCACTTTTCTGCTCAAAAATTGCATAATATTTCCATTCATCATACCACTCAAGTCATAGAGATGTCAGATGTTCCCACCGTTGCCCTGAAGGGAAAACCTGATTCTTCTCTGTTGAAAGCCATACAAATGCATAAAAATGGAGAGGTGGATGCGGTGGTGAGTGCCGGCAGTACGGGGGCACAAATGGTGGGGAGTTTAATGATTTTAGGGAGAATTGAAGGAGTGCATCGACCGGCGCTTGGTTCCTTCCTGCCCACCGAGGGCGGGGTGGTGTTGCTCATCGATGTGGGCGCTAATGTTGATTGCAAACCAATAAACCTTCTCCAATTTGGTTTAATGGGAAGTATTTTCATTAATTATATTTATGGAATTTCCAATCCACGGGTTGGCTTATTAAGTATTGGGGAAGAAAAAACAAAAGGAAATGAATTAGTATTGGCGACCTATCCTCTTATGGCGGCCCATCTTCCTCATTTTATTGGGAATCTGGAAGGAAGGGATATACTGGCCGGTAAAGCCGACGTAATTGTCACAGATGGTTTTGTGGGAAATAATATTTTAAAATTTGCTGAGAGTATTATGGGGGTATTCGGCAGCAGTTTTAAAAAAAGCATTGGAAAAAATTTGTTCTCTTTACTGGGGGCCTTTATGGTTCGCCATGCTTTTCATGAGATGAGGAGTAGTTTCGACTATCAGGAATATGGGGGAGTTCCACTTCTGGGAGTAAATGGAATTTCTATCATTTGTCATGGGCGGTCTACTTCCCGTGCCATTAAAAACGCTATTCGGGTAGCGGTGGAGATTGGAGAGAAAAGGGTAAATGAACATATTCAAGCACAATTAAAAGTGAGGGGATTGCAATGAATTACCGGGCGATAATCAGCGGAGTAGGACATTATGTACCCGAGAAAATTTTAAGCAATCAGGATCTGGAAAAAATGGTTGACACCACCGACGAATGGATCGTCAGTCGAACGGGTATAAAAGAAAGACGAATATTAGGAGAGGGAAAAGGATCATCTTTCATGGGAGCCCTGGCGGCCAAGGTTGCATTAGAAGATGCCGGCGTCGATGCTGATGAACTTGAGTTAATCGTGGTAGCCACGGTGACTCCTGATATGTTTTTTCCCAGCACCGCCTGTTTGATTCAACACGAGATTGGTGCTAAAAATGCCTGGGGAGTCGATATTAATGGAGCCTGCACGGGCTTCATTTATGCCGTCGCCATAGGTGCCCAGTTCATCGAGTCTGGCCGCTATAAGAAAGTATTGGTGGTGGGGGCTGATAAGATGAGCGCTATTACCGATTATACCGATCGCAATACCTGTGTTCTTTTCGGTGATGCGGCTGGGGCAGTCGTACTGGAACGGTCAAGACAGAGTAAGACCGGCATCATCGATTATCTGCTCAAAAGCGATGGTTCTGGCCAGAATTATCTGTATATGAAAGGTGGGGGCAGTCTTCATCCCGCCACTCACGAGACTGTCGATAAAAAAATGCATTACATCTATCAGGATGGAAGGACGGTCTTCAAGTTTGCCGTTAACGGAATGGCCGATATCACTGAAGAGATTGTACGGAAGAATAAAATTCGCTCTGAAGAAATTAAACTTTTTATTCCTCACCAGGCAAATCTGCGTATCATCGATGCCGCTGCTCAGCGCGTAAAACTTTCCCCCGATCAAGTCCTGATAAATATCGATCGGTATGGTAATACGACGGCAGCTACCATTCCCCTTGGTTTATCGGAAGCCTATCAGAATGGAAAATTAAAAAAAGGTGACATTGTTGTTTTCGCAGCCTTCGGGGCAGGCTTCACCTGGGGAAGCATGTTGGTTCGCTGGAGCAAGTAATTACTCAACGCAAACTTTGCTATAAAAAAAGGATTGATCATGTCAATCGGATTTGTTTTTCCTGGACAGGGTTCTCAGTATGTCGGTATGGGTAAGGATCTTTATGAAAATTATTCTGAGATCAAAAAATTCTATGATGAAGCAGAGGAAGTACTAGGTTTCCCATTAAAAAAAATTTCTTTTGAGGGGCCTGAGTCTGAACTCAAGCAAACTCGTTATACGCAACCGGCGATTTTTGTTCATAGTCTGGCGATGCTGAATTTGTTAAAAGATTATCCGATTTCGGCTAACGCCGTTGCTGGCCACAGTTTAGGCGAATATTCGTCATTAGTGGCTGCCGGTGCGATTTCCTGGATCGATGGATTAAGAATCGTTAAAATTCGGGCAGAAGAGATGCAAAAATCCGGTGAAAAAAATCCGGGCACCATGGCCGCTCTCATCGGCCTTACTCAGGAAGAGGTTGAAGAAATTTGTCGACAGGCCTCTGCCGAGGGAATTGTAAAGACTGCCAATTTTAATTCGCCCGGTCAAATTGTGATTTCTGGCAGCATCAAAGCTGTTCACCGGGCCATGGAACTGGCGAAACAGAAGAAAGCCCGGATGGTTACTGAACTGGTGGTTAGTGGCGCTTTTCATTCTCCATTAATGGCCGATGCGCTGGACAGATTGACGCAGGCACTGGATCAATTGGAAATAAAAAATCCCCTCATTCCGGTCTATGCCAATGTCACGGCCCAGCCGGTCACAGATCCTGCCATAATCAGAGATCTCCTGAAAAAGCAATTATTGTTTCCAGTGCTCTGGCAAAATCTGATTCAGAATATGATCTCACATGGCATTGATCGTTTTTATGAAATTGGGCCGGGAAAAGTATTGCAAAATCTCATCAAGCGAATTGCCTCGGGAGTATCCTGTCTGAGTATCGGTAAAAAAGAAGATTTACAAAATTTACACTAATTTCAAGAATAAATTGGAATTAAATTTTATTGATTTGTATATTCGTGTCGCAAAAGAAATACTAAAAAATCAGGAACCTTATAAATGAATTTGAGAAAACGTGCCATTGTTACCGGAGGAACCAGAGGAATTGGCCGAGCCATTGTCAAGGAGCTGGCCTCTGAGAATTGCTGTGGTGTTCTATTTTCCGATGTGGCTTTTATTTACAATAGTTGTGAAGAATGTGTGGCAGAAATCCGGAAGGAAGTGAACAATCCAGAATCGGTTATCTATGGGTTTAAAGCCGATGCATCTTCCTATGAAGAAGCAGAAGCATCAGTTGAAGAAGCCGTGAAAAAACTCGGTGGGGTAGATATTCTGGTCAATAATGCCGGGATCACCAGGGATAATTTACTCCTGCGGATGACCCCGGAAGAATTTGATAAGGTAATCCAGGTGAATTTAAAAAGTGTTTTTAATTATACGAAAGCCGTCATAAAATATATGATTAAGCAGCGCTATGGAAGAATCATCAATATCGCATCTGTGGTGGGTTTAATCGGAAATGCTGGTCAGGCGAATTATGCAGCCTCTAAAGCGGGGATTATTGGATTTACCCGGGCAGCGGCAAAAGAGTTAGCCAGTCGAAATATTACGGTGAATGCGATAGCGCCCGGATTTATAGAAACCGATATGACGAGCAGATTAAATGAAAAACAGAAACAAATGCTTTTGCAAAATATTCCCATGCAACGTTTCGGGAAACCTGAGGAAGTCGCTAAAGTTGTGGCTTTTTTATGCAGCAGCGATGCTGATTATATCACAGGTCAGGTCATCAATGTGGATGGGGGCATGGTCATGTCCTAACCTAGAAAATACGATTCATATTACATTAACACAGGAGGAATTATGTCATTAGAAGAAAGAGTTCGAGATATTATTGTCGAAAAGTTAGGGGTAGCGCCAGAAAAAGTAAAGGATGAGGCGCATTTTATCGACGATCTGGGCGCTGATTCGCTGGATACCGTGGAATTAGTGATGGCTTTCGAAGAAGAATTCAATGTGGAAATACCCGACGAAGATGCGCAGAAAATCACTACCGTAAAATCGGCCATTGATTATTTAAGTAAAAAAATAGGCTAACATAATTTCCCGGTGCTTGCTCCAGCGCCGTTGGAGCAAGCACTATGTGATTCTGGTAAGAATGGAAATTATTGTTTGCGAATTGAATTTTATATCCAAATCAATTTTCCTCAGGGATTTTGAAAATCCCTTTATTTTATAATTATCAATACATTTTGCTTTCTCTTATCTTGATACATGAATGATTTCAAAGTCTGATGAAATGTGAAATAAATCGGGATGAATGATGGATAAAAGAAGAGTAGTTATCACTGGAATGGGGGTGGTATCGCCTCTGGGCAATACTGTACAGGCTTTCTGGAAGGCAATGCTGGAAGGGCACAGCGCAGGGGCTCCTATTTCCAAATTTGATACCACTGACCATACCACGAAATTTGCCTGTGAAGTAAAAAATCTTGTCACCGAAAATATTATCGAACCCAAGGAATTACGGCGGATTGATGAATATGCCCAGTTTGCTCTAGTCGCCTGCCATGAAGCGGTTCAGGATTCCGGTCTTGATTTTGAAAAAGAAGATCGTGATCGGGTGGGCGTCCTGGTCGGTTCCGGGATCGGCGGAATTAAATCATTTGAAGAAGAGCACAAAAAATTTTTAGAGGGAGGACCCCGGCGGGTGAGTCCTTATTTTATCCCTTTAATGATCATCGATATTGCGTCGGGACATATTTCCATAAAATATAATTTAAAAGGGCCAAATTATTCGGTGGTTTCTGCCTGCGCCACTGCCTCTCATGCTATTGGTGATGCCTTTAAAATTGTTCAACGCGGTGATGCAGAGATCATGATCACCGGTGGTGCGGAGTCAGCCATATGTCCAATGAGTATCGCCGGTTTTAATTCGATGAAAGCCTTATCCACCAGAAATGATGCACCTCACAAGGCCAGCCGCCCATTCGAAAAGAACCGTGATGGTTTCGTAATGGGAGAAGGGGCAGGCATCTTGATTTTGGAGGAATTAGAACATGCCCGTCGCCGAGGCGCAAAAATTTATGCCGAAATGCGTGGCATTGGTTTCACCGCCGATGCCTATCATATTACCGCTCCTGTTCCCGGGGGAGATGGGGCAGTTCGAGCCATGCGCCAATGCCTGAAAGATGGAGCATTAAATCTGGAAGATATTCAGTATATTAATGCGCATGGCACTTCTACACCATACAATGACAAATCAGAAACGGATGCTATCAAAACCGTATTTGCCGGGCATGCCTATAAATTAAATGTCAGTTCAACGAAATCGATGATGGGTCATCTTTTAGGCGCCGCCGGCAGTGTGGAATTGATTGCCTCTGTTTTAGCCATAAATTACGGCGTGATACCGCCCACCATTAATTATGAAGAACCCGATCCGGATTGTGATCTCAATTATACTCCCAATCAACCGATAGAACGCAAAGTATATGCAGCAATAAGCAATACATTTGGATTCGGTGGGCATAATGCCGTTCTGGCTGTTTCAGCTTTCAAATAAGTGGAAATAACTTGAAGTTTTTTAAAAAAATTTTTCGTAGGTCATCAGCCCTTCCTCCTCGTCCAGAAATCGACCAAAAAATAGCTTCGGAGGAAGAAAGAATTATTCATCATTTTAAAGATCAATTTCACCTCACCTTTAACAATCCATCTTTGCTGGTTACGGCATTCAAACATCGTTCCTATTTGAATATAACCAATGAACAACGCGAGGCTTCTAATGAACGGCTGGAATTTTTAGGGGATGCGGTGCTGGATTTAATTGTTACTCAGTTCTTATATGAAAAATTTCCAAAAAGAACGGAAGGGCAACTTTCGAAAATAAAATCTATTCTGGTCAGCAAACCGGTGCTGGCTGAAATGGCTTCTCAGTTAGGATTGGGAGACTTAATTTTGATTAACAAAGGTGAAGAAAAAACCGGTGGTCGAAAGCGCCATTCAATTTTGTCTGATACCTTCGAAGCCATCATTGGAGCGCTTTACTTAGATCAGGGTCTGGATAGCGCCAGAGATTTTATTCAAAAATATTTGTTGAGCAAATTTAAAGCAATTATGCAACGAGAATTATATACCAATTACAAAAGTATATTATTAGAACATGCCCAATCGTTTTTTAATGCATTACCGGAGTACCGGGTTGTTCAAGAGATCGGTCCTGATCATGATAAAAATTTACAGTAGTGGTGAAAATCAAAGGTAATGTTGTTGGGCGGGGAGAAGGCAAGAGCAAAAAGGTGGCCGAGCAAGAAGCCGCCAAAGAAGCATTAAAGCAAATGGGAATAAGCAATGATAACCAGTTGTGAAAAAAGTAAACGAGATGGATAGAAAGGAATGGACATCATGCTCAATTCAAATCCTGGCCTATCTTTGGTAAGAAAATAAATTGCATTTGGAAAATAGAAGTCTAAAAAGTATTTTTTAATGATATGAGAAATGAGATTAATCATTTATAAATCGATGTTGGATTAAATAGACTGAGTCAATTATGAAGCAAATACGCATTTCTTTTCTTTTTTTAATCATAATTTTTTCTATCAATTATAGTCAGGAAATAGGTCAGAGCGTTGAGTTTGACCTCGGCAAGCAAGTCAGCAGCAATCTGACTCAGAATATCGCCCTGTTAGCCAAAGGGGGATTTAATTTTTCTGTGAATGAAGAAGAATATTTAGTTGATGCCGGTGATATATTTTTAATTAAAATCGATGTGAAAGGTCCCGCCATTAATATCTTTCAAACTGTTGTTACTCCGGATGGAATGATTGTTTTACCCAATACTCCTTCACTAAAAGTCACCGGTTTAAACCTGAAAGAGGCCAAACAAAAAATATTCAACAGCATCAAAGAAACTGCTCGGGATGCAGAAGTTGAAGTTTATTTATTTCAACTTCATCCCATTATGGTTACCGTAATAGGGGCAGTCTATCGAGAAGGTCGGCAAGATTTACTCTCCGCTTCCCGTTTATTCGATGCCATCCAGATCGCCACTCAAAATCCACTGGAGTTGCAGAGCAGACAGGAAATACAGTTGCAAAAAGATCCCAATGCCTGGGTGTATGAGAAAAAGAAAAACTTGTTCCAAACGTCAGACTCAACAACAGTAGATGTTTTAAATAAAATTTCCTGGCGAAATATTGAAGTCATTCGGAATGGTAAGTCTACCAGCTATGATTTATTGCGATTCCGGCTTTCGGGTGATATGAGTCAAAATCCCTACTTAATGAATGGTGATCTGATCAAGGTTCCCTATATTGATG
>CAYMXZ010000115.1:0-11232 GCA_964394475.1 uncultured Caldithrix sp.
GAATTCTTTTCCGACGATGGGAATAACAGAAACACGAAAGCGGATCATGTACCCATTCACTTTGCGCTGGATAAAACCATCCTGCGATTTTTCTCTCTCGAAGCGGTCCACATTTTTCGAACGGTCTTTAATCACTGCCGCCAGGGATTCCGGTCGTACGCCTTCCTGCACATGCCATAAGCGCAATTGCCCATCAAGTCGCATATGAATTTCAGTGGTTTTTGGCCCTTTGGGAATAACGTGAATATCACTGGCACCTTTTCTTACTGCCTCTACCAGCATTCCTTCCACCAGATTGACCAGCAGACTTTTATTGATTTCAGCTTCAATTGCCTCTTCATCTAACTGGTCTTCATCAGTATCCCCACCTTCAATTTCCATGGCCATATCGTCCATCTCTTTGAGATAGACATTCTCATCGGGATTGATTTTATCGATTAGACCATCGAGTTCCGCGCGTTTAACATAACACACCTCATAGCGTTTGGCACCGATAGCCCGCGCTATTTGTGGAATATGTTTGTTGGTGGGATCAGAGGCTAAAATGATGAGCACATATGGACGGTATTCATCATATTTATAGACCAGGATTTTTTCTTCTTTCATCAAGGCCCGCATCGGTTCCGGAAGCGGATCCAGCATCTTGCGCATGAAGTTGATGCGGTTGTCATCGATATTCTCTTTTTCCAGAGAAATTTCACGAAAGCCGTATAACTGAGTGACCTGCTGAAAGACCTTGTCATGATCCACCCCAAAGTCTTTTACCAGAATCTGGGCCAGGGTTCGTCCATCTTTCTGGCCACTTTCTTTCAGTTTAATGGCCTTTTCCAGAGTGGCAAAATTGATGATCCCCTTCTTCAAAAGGGTTACACCCAGCCGGTCACTGACATCTATTTTGTTCGTCATCGCCATACGATTTATTTCTACTAATTTTTCTTTCTAATCTCTTACCTTATCCAATGGGAGATTTTGGAGAAACCAGAGCGGTTTCAGAAGAAACCAGGGTCAAAGCTGTCATAACCACCATGATGATCATGGCCACAATGATCTGCACTAAGTCCACTGCATTTTTCAACTTATAGACGGTTTCTTTTTCATAATAATTGGCGATCTGAACCGCAGTCATTTTCACCGTACCGGTTTCAGCTCCCGAACTAAAGCGTGATAAAGCGGTGGGAGTAAATACTCCTGCTTCTTTAAAAGAGTCAACCAATCCTCGTCCTTCTCTCAACATGGCCGGTATGGCGATCTCTTTAATGCGGTCCTCAAAAAATCTATTACCACACGCCTCGGCCGCCAGACGAATCGCATCCACGTTTTCACCCGATCCACTGTACAGAGAATAAAAGACCCGACAAAAGATTTCGATGGTTGTCTTATGGACAATGGGACCGATAATCGGGAGTTTAAGAATATACCGATCTTTTAAATACTTTCCTTTGGGTGTTTGTAAGAAATAGAAAAAACCGCCTAAAGCAATTGCACTGACTAATAAGAACATCGGCATATTGGCAATAAGAAAATCACTCAAGTCCAGAGTTGCCTTGGTCATCGGCGGCAATTCACTTCCAAGTTTCAGGAAAAGCTTGGCAGTCTCAGGGAATATGTATGCGACATAAAATATACAGGCACCAAATAATATTAATAACGTAAACAAAGGCATGATCAGTGCCTGGCGCAAATTCTTACGAAACTCCGCATTCCTTTCCAGAAATTTGGCCGTACTCTCATAAATATCCGCCATGGTACCACTTTTGGATGCTAAGCCCAGCATACGGGCGGTGAATTTTCCCAGTACTCGCTCTTGCTTGATGAAGGCTTCCTCACTATCCTTCCCCTGCCGCAAATCATTATTTATTTGTCGCACCGCGTCACGCAATACTGGATTATTAAGGTCATTGGACAACAACTGCAAAACTTCATTGAAGGGTAATTTTTCTCGAAGTAAATCGGCGCTTAAACGAACAAAAGTAACAATATCGGCTGCCGGTGGTTTTAAAGTCATAAACCCAATTTTTGGCTGGATGCGCAGAACTTGATATCCTAATTTTGTCAGCGCCTGTTGAACTTCCTGCTTGGTAAACGCCTTTTGTTCTCCGGTAATCGGCTTCTCCCCACTCTTCTGAACCTTATACATATAGGTCTTGCGCTTCTGAATCTTATTGATCTTCACCTTATGCTGCGCAGCCATCTTCTTGATTTTTTTCTTGGCTTCCGAGCTGGTGTCAGCCGAAATCACTCCCTGCACCATTTTACCATTACTTGCGATACCAAGAAATCTGAATTCTGCCATGGTCTTTCCCTCATTAGATAAATAAGGCGGGCTTGATGCCCGCCTTATTTATGCCCAGACTTAGTTCACGATCTCAGTTTGAATTCCAGAAGGAGCAACTGCCGTGCAGGCCTTCACCGGATAATCAGCATCATCACCCTGCTCTTTTCCCCAACCAACAATATAAATGGTGTCGGTTACCGAGGTGGTGATAGAAACATTGCTGGTAGCAGCCGGTCGGTTATCCGGGGAAAGTTGTGCAGTAGTAAATACCCGGTAACTGCCATTGGCATTGGCGGTATCTAACCGTCCTAACTCAAAGCCCTGGAAATTCTGCGAACCGCCGCCCAATTCATGGGGGGTGCGATAGTATCTCTGAGCTTTGGCAGCCAGGTTGGTCAGGTCGCTAATAACCGCCTGCCGGTTGGTGTCCACTGCACTCTGCTGGAACATGTTCACGCCGACGGCAATGGCAATACCAACGATGATGATACCTAACACGATGAGCAATAATTGCTGTTGACCCATTGTAAATCCTCCTTAATTGATTAATTTTGGGTTCATTTGGTTAAACGTTAAGTGAATTAACATAAAGGTCTGATTCTTTCCATCAGGCACCACTTCTTCCATTTTCAAACTTCCGTGTTTCATCGTTCCTTCTTTTCATTCTTTTGCATATTCAATTTTATCAATTTTAATGCCAATAATATTAAATCCATTATTTTTAATAGGTTATAATTTTCTGTTCTACGTTCGTCATGTTAAATTTGACTGTTTTTTCATCACCTTCTACTAATTAGTCGACACTCCTATTGGAAAATTGAGCTTTTTTTTGAATTTTTTTGAAGGAGAAAAAAGAACTGAACCGATGAGCTATTGGAGCTTAGAAAATAAAGAAAAGTATTTGTTAAAGTTGCAGAAAATATTCAGAGAAGTTGTTAAGCAGAAAAGATATTTAATAAAATAAAAAGGCTCTTGTCTATTTTTCAATCAGATAAACCGATGACCACCACTAACTGCTCTTACCTCCCATATTGAGATCATAACGTTCATCAAAAATAAATATCAATAAAAATCATTTTAAAAAGGCACCGCGATTTGACGGTGCCCTTTTAACTGGTGGCAATGAGGTTACTCCATAAGAGATGATAAAGGAGATATTTTTCTCAGTAGACATTTCTTCACTAAAAAAGATGGGCGAATAAACCAATCAAGCTAATCGCCATACAGTAAACTCCAAACCATTCCAATTTTTTACGGCGGATGACGCTCAATAACCAGCGGATGGCCAGGTAACTGGAGAGAAGAGCAGCCAGACTGGCCAGAACCAAATTCCTCAGCTCATCAGGAGATAGAGGATTGATCCAGACTTCTCGTAATTTTAAAAGGGTAGCTCCCAGGATCACCGGCACAGCCATAAGAAAAGAAAACCTGGCGGCGGTTTCTCGGGGAATTCCTAACCATAAGCCGGTCACGATGGTGGAACCAGATCGTGATATTCCAGGCAGAATGGCAAACGCCTGCGCGCAACCAATCAGGAAAGAAGAGCCAATACCAATCATCTTGTTTTTCTCGGTGGTATAGCGAGAACTCCACACAATAAGACCGGTAACAAACAACATGGCAAAAGCTAACAGATGATTTTCAAAAATGATTTCAATCTGATCCTCGAAGATTAACCCGAGAATTGCCGCCGGAATAGAAGCAATTAAAATATAAATATTCAGCAGAGCATACGATTTGCGCTCCTGGCTTAATTGGGGAGATTTCAACTGAAAAATAGCAGGGATGGCTTTCAACATTTGTATAATTTCTTTATGGAATACCCACACGACGGCCAGTAAAGAGCCAAAATGGACAAAAACCTCAAAAGCTAATCCGCTCTCAGTGAAGTTCAATAAATGTTCCACAATCACCAGATGTCCAGAACTGCTGATGGGCAAGAATTCAGATAATCCCTGCAGAACTCCCAGTACTAATGCTTTTATCAGACTCACAAGTCCTCCGGATTAAAGGTCGGGAAAAGCCATTTCTATCCATTTACAAATCCCAGAATTTTTGATGACCACCTAATTTTTATAGGCCGATCAAAAAAAGAACCTGAATTTCACGCTTGAAGCCAGGGAAGTGAAAACTGTAGAGTCATTGCCTTTCTCAGGCGAATTAAAGATCAACTCTACTCCTAACATGCCGGCTGCCGCAAAATTTTTCCACAGAAAAAGATTCAGTCCCCAATGGCCACCTAAAAACACACGAGAACCTTCCCAGCCAGCTTCGCCGAAGGCATTCGGATTAATATCAAACCTGAGATAACCACCCAGCAAAGGCGAAAGCCGTCCTCCCTGTAAATACTTATCTACTCCCAACTGAATACCCAGTCCATTGCTATCATCTTCCCCGTTGAAAGAAAATCCAATTCCTGCCTGCAAGGCTATTCTGTTCTGGATAAAATAACCACCGGAAATAAACGGAGTACGATTGATTTCGAAGTTGAGATATTTATCTCCTGTGGAGAGAGAATCCCGCGCAAACCCATTTGCGCATAGGAAAGTCATCACCAGGGCCATCAAACTAGTTCTCTTCATTTTTTTCTCCAATAATTTCGATCATATTTATCAACCGATTTTGAGTTTTATTCCGGCGGTAAGATGGAAGCTGCAACGGACTGCAATGGGTACAGATCAACGATATCTCCAGCTGATCAATCGGAATAGCTGCCTCTATTAATTGTTCGCGGATGCACATCTGCAGATCAAAGTAAAATTTTCCATCCCGCTGATGTATCAGCCGTGAAGGGAAATAATCAAAAAATTCTTTTCCAACTTCATAACAGCATGCTTGAATAAAGGGTGAAACTGCCACCAGCAATTCTGCAGGATGTATCTCCCATTTTCTGGACAGGATATGTATGGCCTGCGGAATAATGTGCTGATAAGCACCACGCCATCCTACATGCAGATTGGCAACGATCTTTTTCCCAGGATGATAGCACATCACCGCCGCACAGTCCGCCGTCCGAATAATCAGACGCAGACCAGGGAGGGCCGTAATTAAGCCATCACAGGTCTCAAATTTACCAGAATCCGTGGCAATTAAAACCTGATTTCCATGAACCTGCTCAGCCCAGGCATACCTGCTTTTTCCACCCGGATTCTGTGAAATAAAAAGTCGATCGAGATAATCCTGAAATTCTTCCGGATCATCTATTGATACCGAACTTTCTGGTTTCCAGACCGTGCAGCAGGAAAGTTCAGCTTGTCCATCAAATACCGAATATCGGATTTCACCAATCATCGCCTGGCGAGATAAAATTAATCTTTAATTTAAATAAACGCCCGACCAAGAAAATTTTCCGGCGGGCTTTATATTTAAAAAAGAATTCATTTCCTGCTATTTAATTTGTTTTGCTTTCTCCGGTGGTGGACTGCAGATCGATGATAATCTCAATACGACGATTCAGTCTGCGACCCTCAGCCGTCTCATTATTCGCAATCGGTCGACTTTCCCCATAGCCAATGTTTTCAAATTGCTCAGGTGGTAAATTCATATTCGCTTCCAAATAAGCTCGAATAGCAGCCGCCCGGTTTTCCGATAAATTGAGATTGTAAGCATCATTTCCCTGGGAATCTGTATGACCGGCGATCAAATATTTCTTATTGGGAAATTCCCGCAAGGCCCGCATGACCTTGGTCAATAGCATAAATTGATCAGGAGCAATTACCGCCGATCCGGAAGCAAAAGTAAGTCCGTATAATCGAATGACCAATTGATTTTCGGTGAGGATAACCTGCGCTTCATCCCGGGTAAACATTTCTTCGATTTTACGAAACTTTTCCTCTCGTTCTTTCTTTCGCTCCAGCTCGGTAACCACCGTATTTTCATACTGCTGAATTTTCTGCAGCAATTTTTCATTTTCCGTTTGAAGTCGGTTTAAATCTTCATTTAAGCTTTTATTTTCAGTCGTTAAATTCTGTATACTTAAAACGATGTTATCTTCCGTTTCAGCATATCCTTTATCGTATCGGCCTTTAAATCCGAGTGCCGCAGAAATGCGGTCCAGCCGGGTTTCAAATTCCCGCAGCAATTTTTCCCAATTTTTTTCATCCTTCTTTAATTTCTCAATAACCTCAGCCAGATACATGGCGTGCCTCACCTGATATTCAGCTTCCTTTGCTTTCTCTCCCGCATCCGATCTGGCAGAGCGGTCACTGTTTAAAATAGTTAATACATCGTCATATAATTGTTTAGCCTGGTTGAGAGTAACCGGTGCATTCTCCTTCACATTTTTTTGCTCGGCTTGAGCGAGAAGGTCCCTCACGCTCCCAATAATGGATTCCTTAATGGCCTTTAATTCTGACTGACGGTAAGCTTGTTCAGTTTTGGCGGTGCGACTGCGGGCGCCATTTAAATCGCCAGCTTCTAATTTCAGACTGGCTTCCAGAAACATTTTTTCAGCAACCTCAAATTCGGCTGGAGCATATTCCGGCGCTTCTACCATCAGCGCATCTTCCCGAGCTTGCAAAACAGTCTGAAATAAAATTTCCCCCTGTTTACCAATATCATTCACCACTTTTAAATAGCGACCGGCCTTTTCTAATTTTTCCCGGATTCCACTAATATTTTTCCCTTGTTCGAAATCCTTTTTCGCCTTTTGAAATTCTGTTTCGGCTTTAATAAAATTATCGGGCGACAACAGGTCATAGTTTTTCTGCCGCAACACACTCATTTCATTTTCCACCCCGCTTAGCAAACTCTCAATATTCTGCTGTGCTATTACTGAAAGATTTCCACACAGAATAATCAAAAAAAATATCATTGCGCTTCTTGATAAAATTCGTTGCATGTGTATACTCCTTTCGATTTCATCTTCTATATTAAAAATCAAGATAGAAAATTATTTTCATCCTTCCAAACAAAATAGAGTCCGCTTTTGTTATCATAAAAATGATCACAAAATTCTTGTTGATAATAACTGTTGGCATCATCGGAAAAAAATTAAAAATTTTTCACATGAAAACGGTTGGTGATGGGAAAGCGACGATCTTTCCCGAAAGCACGATGGGTAATCTTTATACCCGGTGCTGCCTGGCGCCTTTTATACTCATTACCATCCACCATCCTCACTATTTTCCTGACCATTTCCGGTGGATATCCCATGCTGATAATTTCTTCAATGGGAAGATCTTCTTCCACATAGGCCTGCAGAACAGGATCGAGCAATTCATAAGGTGGCAGCGAATCGGTATCTTTCTGATCGGGTTTTAATTCGGCGGAAGGCGCTTTTTTGATGATGGCGCGTGGAATGATATCATAACCCGCGATTTTATTTCGATAATCGGCCAGTTGATAAACCATGGTTTTGTACACATCTTTTATGACAGAAAATCCACCAACCATGTCCCCATAAAGAGTGCAATAACCCACACTGATTTCGCTCTTATTGCCGGTGGCCAGAACTAACCATCCAAATTTATTTGATAGGGACATAAGCAGATTTCCGCGCAAACGGGCCTGAATATTTTCTTCGGTGGTATCTACCGGACGTTTTCCAAAAATGGATTTCAATTCCTGTAAAAAATCCGCATATAGCTTATCAATAGGAATTTCCATTAGTGTAATCTGAAAATTTTTTGCCAGCTGCCGGGCATCCCTGATACTATTTCTGGAAGTAAATTGACTGGGCATCAGTACTCCCACGACATTTTCTTTTCCCAGAGCATCCACGGCGATAGAAACAACTAAGGCCGAGTCAATTCCACCGGATACTCCTATCACCACTTTTTGGAAACGATTTTTCTGAACATAATCACGCAGTCCAGTTTTTAATGCTTGATAAGCTTCGGCAATTTCATCCAGAAAATCTGTAATCGGGCTATTTTTGAACTTTCGTGAATAGAGATTATTCACCTTTTCCAGGGTGATGGGCTGTAATTCTTTGGTTGGTGGGGTGAAGATTTTTTCTTTGCGCCGGCGCGGATCATGAATGCGTTTATTAAAAACATTATCGGGATGCAAAGTTACCAATAATAATTCTTCTTCAAAAGAGGCAGCCTTGCTGATCAGTTTCCCTTCTTCTGAAATCACCAGGCTGTTGCCGTCAAAAACCAACTCATCCTGCCCGCCCACCGAATTGACATAGGCTACAATCACCACATTATCCTCCGCCCGAGTCGCTAACATCCGATAACGCGATTGCGCTTTTCCAAAATGATAAGGCGATGAGGAAATATTGATCACCACTTCCGCACCTTCATATAGTGCCTGGTCGCGAGTCGGACCATCCGGGTACCAGATATCCTCACAGATATTTATCCCCAGGCGTACCTTTTCGTGAAGATAAACCTGGATGGTCTGCCCGGCCTGAAAATAGCGATCTTCATCAAAAACACCATAATTGGGAAGAAATATTTTATGGTAAATCCCGGCAATTTTCTGATGATGAAGAACAGCCGCAGCATTAAAAATATCATCTCGGCGATCGACAAATCCGATGATGGCGGTTATGCCGTGAGTGTGTTCAACTATCTTTTTCAAATAGTTCAGATTTTCTTCGATAAACTCGGGCTTTAATAGCAAATCCTCGGGGGGATAGCCTGTTAGACATAATTCCGGAAAAGCAACAACGTCGGCTCCAAGCTTTTTTGCTTTTTTAATGTAACTGACTATTTTCCGGTAATTCCCCTCCAGATCTCCAACGGTGTGATTGATTTGGGCCAGCGCTAAATGCAGGGTTCTCATGAATGGCTCCACCAATTTTTGATGCAATAACTTAATAGCATTCCCATACCTTATCAAGCATATTTCTCAAATTCGTTTTTACAAAAGATGTATCAACCAATATATTTCCACCTGAAAAATCATCCGAATAATGCTGACCAATTACCTGCATCAAATTCATCGGCAAATGAATGTTTATTTTTAGTTGAAATAAATATAGAATTTCCTATATTTAGTCCACCTAGCTGGAGAGATAAAATGAGACTAAGTGAGGTCCTCAAGCCACATAACATAAAAATTCCTCTGAATTCTGATACTCAGGAAACGGTGATTAGAGAATTACTATCTCTTATCTGTTCGGATAAAACGGCGCTGGATGTGGATGAAATTTACAATGCTGTCATCGAACGAGAAAAAATTATGACCACCGGGGTGGGAAGAGGGGTAGCCATACCTCACTGCAAAAAAAAGAATTGCCGCGAATTTGCTATCGCCCTTGGCATTCATCCTGCTGGCATCGATTTCAAATCCATCGATAACCAACCAGTGAAAATAATTTTTCTGTTGGTTGGACCGGAGGACAATCCAGGTATGCACATCCGTTTATTGAGTCGCATCTCTCGCCTCATCGCCAAAGAAAGTCTTCGGGAGAGTTTACTGAAAGCCAGGAGCGCTGAAGAAGCATACCAGCAAATTAAAGATGATGAAGAAAAATCTTTTGAAAATCTCTCTCAATAAATATTCTCCTTCTTCACCTTTTTTATTTTAAAAATAAATTGCCAGGATTCTGATCATGAGCAACTACCTTTCTATCATAGATGAAGTGATTTAATAATGGTTAGAGATTATTCGTGCATGCTCTTTTATATTACACTCCGGCAATAAATTCCATCTTATTACCGCCCAGAATATTCAAAGAGCGATTCAGCATCACTTTTATCTCCCATAACATGAGAAATATTTTGAAAAGAAATGATGAAATGAGAATAATGCATTTTAAAATAAGATAAAGATTTTTAAATTGGTAAGGAAAGGAATGCATAATGAATCAAGAAGATAAAAGTAAAGATTGGATAAAAATCGGGCCGCTTCCCGGACTTCCGTATGCTCAAATGGTGTGTGAGGTTTTAAGTAAAGAAAGTATTCCTCACTCCCTCTCACAGGATGGACTGGCCACTGCGTATGGTTTCACGGGGACCAATATCGTGGGAAATCAAGCATACATTTGGGTTCCGCCAGAATTTGCCGAACAGGTCAAACAAATTATAGAACAGTTGATCGATCATATCTAATAACGAATATGGCGGTAAAACTGACTTTCATTCGAAAGCAGATTCAATTATTTTTCCTCAGATTGATTCAGCGAATCAATCTCCCCGAAGAGTTTTATATGCTCTTCCTGGCAGCCATTATTGGAATTTTAGCTGGCCTTGGCGCTTATGTCCTCAACCTGCTCATCAACGGTTTTCATTTCACTTTTTTTAAAAAAATCCTATCGCTTTCCCACCATCAGGGATTGACCTATATTCTGCTTATTTTATTTCCAGCAATTGGTGGATTAATGGTTGGACTGGTGATTCATTTCTTTTCCCGTGAGTCACGGGGCCATGGAGTTCCATCGGTCATTGAAGCGATTGCGAATCGCGACGGCTTCATTCGGCCGCGAGTAACATTAATCACTTCCTTTACAGCGGCCGCTACTATCGGCACCGGTGGTTCAGCTGGCAAGGAAGGACCCATCATTCAAATCGGGGCAGCAATTGGATCATCAATCGGCCAATTATTTAATGTGTCTTCCAATCGCTTGAAGGTGTTAGTGGGGACCGGCGCCGGGGCGGGTCTGGCTGCCGTATTCAATGCCCCGGTCGCCGGCGTTCTATTCGCCCTGGAAGTTCTGCTGGCCGATTTTAGCATCAGCGCATTTACTCCTATCATCTTCGCCACCGTTATCTCCACTACTATTTCTCATTACCTCATCGGAAGCAGTCCCGTCCTTCATGTTCCCATCTATTACCTGGAAAGCGTCTTTGAGTATCCTCTCTACCTTTTAATGGGGGTAATTGGTGGCACCGTAGCCGTCCTGTTCACCAAAACATTGTATGCGACTGAAGATGTAATTAACAAATATATTCACCTTCCGGAATATTATAAACCAGCTTTGGGGGGATTATTCGTCGGAATGATCACCCTTTTCTTTCCTGAAATTTATGGCTTTGATGATCAGGCTATTCACAATGCATTAT
>CAYMXZ010000116.1:0-10966 GCA_964394475.1 uncultured Caldithrix sp.
CGGGTGGTTCATCATGCGGTTTGCCAAATCATCGAACCGCTATTTGAAAGAACATTTATTTATGATAGCTATGCCAATCGAAAAGGAAAAGGGACACATAGGGCTATTCATCGTTATCAGGAATTTTGCCGGGAAAATGATTTTGTACTGAAGTGCGATATAAAGAAATATTTTCCCAGTATCGATCATGAAATTTTGAAGGGAGAAATTCGCCGTAAAATTTCCTGTCAGAAAACATTGTCACTGATAGATAAGATAATTGATGGGAGTAATCAGCAGGAAGAGATTTTTGAATATTTTCCAGGGGATGACTTGTTTACTCCATTCACTCGTCGCCGCGGTTTACCCATCGGCAATCTTACCAGTCAATTTTTTGCAAATATTTATTTAAATCGTTTTGATCATTATATTAAAGAAAAACTGAATGGTCATTATTATATTCGCTATGTGGATGACTTTGTAATTTTTGAAAATAATAAAAAGAAGTTGCAGGAAATCAAAAAGAATCTGGAAATTTATTTAAATAGTTTACGGTTAAAAATGAATGAAAAAAAATTTCGTATATATCGGGTCGAGGAAGGGGTAGAGTTTTTAGGCCATAGAATATTTCGAAATTTTCGATTATTAAAAAAGCAAAATGTAATTCGCTTTAAGCGTCGCTTGAAAAAATACCAGCAAGCATTTTTTAGCGGAAAGATTAGCCTGGAAAAAGTAACCCATTCTATTCAAAGCTGGGTAGCTCATGCTTCTCATTCTGATACCTGGCGATTGCGGGAAAAGATATTTAATGGATGTATTTTTACCAAGGGATAAATACGATAATGCTGGCTGTGCTGCGCGGCGGCTCCTGGAACAATAATGATAGGAATGTGCGAACCACAAATCGCAACAGGAACAATCCCGATAACCGTAACAACAATATCGGTTTTCGCCTCGCCCGAAAATTTTTATTTTTGCCGGAATTTATTTGTATAGGTACAAATAGAGTGTGCAAAAAAGAATTCAGTATTTATTCCGGTGTTTCGATCATTCGAAACCAAACAAAAAAACAAGGCGTTTCTGCTGGTAGTTAGGTCGAAAGCTGAAACGCCTATTTTTTGATTTTCAGCACCAGGACGGGGGGATTTTTTGTATTTGGAAATATTCAGTTAGCAATAAAAAGTTTCGTTACGACTTAATAAATATGACAGGATCAATGATGAAAAAATTACTTTCTTGTTATATCATGATTTTTGCAGGATTAGGTTCTCTTACCGCTCAACCCGTTAGCTATCCCGAAAAATTTATTGGCGCTGTTCCTATTTCTGGGATTTCGCCAGAAGAGGCCCGTTCACAGGCTATTCGTAAAGCACGACTCGATGCCATTGAAAAACTGTGTGGGGTGGATATCCAATCGGCCAGTCTGGTTAAAGACTTTATGCTTTCCGGAGATTTTGTTTCATCGGCTTCCTATGGGCAAATAACTTCGGAAAAAATACTGAAAGAAGAAGTTATTACCAAACAGGAACAGATAAATCAACCGCCTACCTTGATTTATCAAATTGAAATGGAAATTGCCGTTCAATGTGAAAGTGGTCAACCGGATCCGTCTTTCCGCCTGAATTTGCAAACGAATAAAATGACCTTCGTGAATGGTGAGGAGTTAATATTGAAAGTGCAATCGACCAGTGATTGCTATATCACGATTTTAAATTACGCCGCCGATGAGAAAGTATCGGTGCTCATGCCCAGTTCCATCTTCCCTGATAATTTTATACCCGCGCAGCAGCCAATTGAGATTCCTTCCCAGCCGCAAAGACTTCAGGGGATCCACTTACGAATGCAAACTCTTGGTGGTCAGGAAAAATCATCGGAGATTATTCAGGTGATTGCTACTAAACAGAAAATAGACTTTTTAGAAAATCTCGAGACCAAAGAAGATATCGGTGAAGGATTAAACCTGTCGATTGCAATTGACAGACTTCTGCGCTGGATAACATCTATTCCGGTTCAGCAACGCACCCAGGAAACTGTGCTGATTGAGGTTCATGATCGATAATAAATTTTTTCATTAAAAGTGTTTTTATAGCAGTTTATTTTTACATTTTTTTTCACAATGTTCTATACGCAATCATCGAACTATTCCATTCTAAAATATGATTCTTAAATAACGCTTGATTGTTTTAAAAAAATAATTAAATTAGTCACTAATTACATAGTGGCGTGTGAAATTATTGTTGTGTGGAGCTGGGATTTTTGGTTGTAAAATATCAATTTCAAACCATCCGCCGGAGGAATTTATGCGCTTCTCAAAGATGTTGGGTATCTCACTTCTTATTCTCATGTCTACCTATTTTTTATTTGCCGGAACCACCGGTAAAATTGCTGGATTGGTGAAGGATAAAAATAGTGGTGAACCTCTGATCGGGGTAAATATTGTCGTCGAAGGAACGACTTTTGGCGCCAGCACCGATATCGATGGAACCTTTATCATTTTGAATGTTCCACCCGGAAGTTATACCCTGGTAGCGCAGTACATTGGGTATTCCGAAGTTCGAATGGAAAATGTGGATGTCGATATCGATCGTACCCGCGAAGTGCAATTCACCATGCAAGAAACCAGCCTGGAATTGGGTGAAACGGTGACGGTAGTGGCAGAGCGAGATCTGGTAGTCAAAGACCTCACCGCTTCCACCGCTAAAGTGGATGCCGCACAGATTAAAGCCCTGCCGGTCACCGAAATTAACGAAGTGCTGAGATTGCAGGCAGGATACCTGGATGGTCACGTTCGAGGAGGACGAAAAGGGGAAGTCGCCTACTGGATCGATGGCATTCCGGTGACCGATTCTTACGATGGTGGCCAGGTGGTGGAAGTGAATAAAGACATGGTCGAAGAAATGCAGTTTATCAGCGGCGCCTTCAATGCGGAATATGGGCAGGCCATGTCAGGAATTGTTAACATCACCACCAAGGAACCGCGGGAAAAATTTGGCGGAAATGTGACCATTTACTTCGGCGATTACTACAGCAGGCATTCCTTCGACCGCGACCAATACTATAAAGATTTGCAGGAGGGCAAACGATCCCCTTTGTTGAGCGATGATGAAATTTTCATGAATTTGAATAATTTCAATCCATATAATATCCATAATTATGAAGGCAGTTTCTTTGGCACGGTCGTGCCCAATAAACTCTCATACTTTTTCAATGCCCGCTATATCTATTTCAGCGGCTGGCAATATGGGCAGCGGGTATACAATCCTCAGAATATTGCTTATGTGGATAGTGCCGGGAATTTTGTTCAATTTCGCGATCCGGATGGGAAAGGTGATGGAAAGTATGTTCCGATGAATTGGAACAGGAAAATTTATTTGCAGGGAAAAGTCACTTATTACCTCTCACCTCTGGCCAAAATTAATTACAATTTCATACGTGATGATGTGAATTTCGAAGAATATTCGCGCGATTATCAGCTCAACCCGGATGGAAATCCTCTCCGCAACCGACGGGGATACACGCATTTGCTGAAGTTGACTCATACCCTTAGCAACTCCACTTATTATGATTTTGGAATCTCTTATTTTGATAAGATCTATAAGCAATCGGTGTACGAAAATTTCAATGACCCGCGATATGTTCATCCGCTGGTCAATGATAATGTACAGGCCTTCAGCTTTAAAACTGGCGGCACCAATAATCAATTTTTCACCCGCAACACCAAAACCATCCTGGGGAAATTGGATTTAGCGAGCCAGATCAATAAGCGCCATCTTATTAAAACCGGATTAGAATTTCGCTGGCATTCCATGTTTTACGATGATATCACCTTACGACCGGCCGCCGGAGATGAATTGAATCTGGCCAAAGATTCTCCCTATATGCAACCGGTAATTTATGAGGTAGGATCAATTTATCACGATCAGTACCAGCATAATCCGGTGGAACTATCCGCCTATATTCAGGACAAAATGGAATTTGAGGATATCATTGTGAATATTGGCGTGCGGATAGATCATTTCCTACCGGATGGAGTGGTTCTGTCCGATCCCACTGATCCGGATATCTACGTTCCATTAAATCCGCAAAACCGTTATCATGATTTGAACGGCAATGGTATTCAGGATGAAGGCGAGCCATTGGTTACCTTTGCGGAGCGCCAGAAATACTGGTACAAAAGTGCCAGCAATAAAACCCAGATAAGTCCCCGCTTGGGCGCTTCCTTCCCCATTACCGCCACCGGTATTATTCATTTTTCATATGGCCATTTTTTCCAGATTCCCAATTTTGAATTGCTGTATCGCAATCCACAATTCAAAATGGATACCCAGTCGGGCTCCACCAATTTGGGAATTATTGGGAATGCCGACCTGAAGCCGCAGCAGACTATCTCCGGTGAAATTGGTTTGCAGCAGCAGTTGGGTACCAATCTGGTGATGGATGCCACCATGTTTTTCCGCGATATTCGCGATCTGGCCGGAACCAGAGCCGATGAAATTGAACTGATCAGCGGTGAAACGTATAGCCGTCTGGCCAACAGCGATTTTGGTTTCATAAAAGGTTTCATCATTTCTTTGAAGAATCGTTACGCCATGGGAGTAAATTTTTCACTGGATTATACTTTTCAGATTGCAAAGGGAACGGCTTCCGATCCAGACCAGGCACGTAATGCGCTGGCCGGCGGGGCTCTTCCGGAAGTTCAATTAGCTCCATTAGGTTGGGATCAGCGCCATACCTTAAACGGAACGCTGGGGTATAACCGTCCCAGTTGGGGTATTAGCTTTATTGGTCAATTGGGGAGCGGCCAACCCTATACGCCGCGCCAGGGAGCCGATGTGGCCACCTTGCGGGAGAACAGCCAGAAAAAACCCACCTTCTGGAACGTGGATATGCGGTTATTCAAGGATTTCAGGTTTTTCTCTAAACGATATACCATATTCCTGAGAGCCTTTAATCTTTTTGATACCCGGAATGAAGTCAATGTGTATGATGATACGGGTCGAGCCGGGTTTACCACCGATCTGGAAAGAAACCGGGCCAGCAATCCCAATCAGTATGTCAATACCATCGATGAATGGTATTTAAATATCACTCATTATTCCGAACCACGTCGAATTGAATTTGGTTTGATTTTTGACCTATAATCGAAGAAAATAGATAGAGGTTTATCGAATGTCCACCTACAAAATTGTCTCGATTTGTATTCTTATCAGTTTACTATTTACTGAGTCAGGACTATCCCAGAATAGTGGCAGATTCTACCGGCGCAGTGGCGTATTAAACGGCAATCAGGTAAAAACCGTGTTTGGTAACTGGGGAGTGATTGGTCAACCATCCAATCGTGGTCCACGTGGGGCCTGGATTTATGATACCAATGGGTACATCGGAGATGTGAGTCCTTTAGTGGGCGCTGAGGTAACGGGAAAAGTGGTGGCTACCGGTCGCGATACCACCTTTTTCTGGGTGATTGATTGCCCGATTGACCGTCCGGCCACTAACCGCGATGAATCCAATTCCGGGGAAAGACAGGCTTTTGAACCGGTGCGCGGCTATTTTAATGAAACGGTGAACAGTCCAGCGATCAGTGGTAACAAAAATAGCTGGCCGCCTTTCTGGCCGGATATTCAAGACCCTACCGATCCCCGCTACAGTCCAGACGGCTGGGCCGGTTCCTGGAATGGATTTTTCGGAAAGGATGTATTCAATGCGGATCTGGAAACCTATTTTGTGATGGATGACAATAACGATAATGAATACAGTGTTCCCGGTGAAAATGCTGGAGGAATTTCGTTTCGACCCGATCCCAATAATCCCACCCGGAATGGATTAGGGCTGGATGTGCGGGTACGCGGTCTGCAATGGCAGCAAATTCTGGCCCAGGATAACATTTTCTGGCTGTACAATATTAAAAATAATGGAAAATTTACCTACCCCCGTACCGTCTTCGGAATGTTGGTTGGAACCTATGTGGGAGTAACCGGAACCGATGATGGACCGCAGGAATATGATGATGATTATTCATTTTTTGATGTGAATGAAGATTTAACATACACGGGTGATTATCCCAATGATAATTCGCGTAATCCCTTCTGGCAGGGTGCGGTGGGTATCGTGGGGTATGCATTTTTGGAGAGCCCCGGGAATCCATTCGATGGGATCGACAATGACAACGATGCCGATTCACCAGGTCTTTCACCGGTGGCTCCACTGTTTACTGAAAACGATTTTGTAGAAGAAACCTTCACCAACGACCCGGTTCCTCAACCGGGCTTCCGCAATAAGTTTGTCACCATCCAGCGGGTAGTGACGGTTAATCCTTTTGGTCAGGAAATTGTTCGTTATGTGAGAACAGTCCATACTCTTACCACCCCAGAAACCACCATCGTATCGCTGGATGATACTTTTCGAATCGTATCGGGAGTGACCAAACTTGTAGAGGGTAACCGGGTGATCATCAGTGGTCGTGAAGAGATCAACTCCAATGCCCTGGATGGTAAAGATAATGATCTGGATGGTCTGATAGATGAAAACTACTTCCTGCATTACCGTCAGGTTCGGCGGACAACTACTGGTCAGGTACTGTTTGATATTTTGAATCCACTGCGGCATGTCAATTATTTCAGCGGTATTGGTTCCAATGACCTGATGGTTGATGAACGGCGAGATGATGGCATTGATAACGATGGTGATTGGAGCCGTAATCCAGTCACCGGTGAAGAAATTCGCGACGAAAATGACGTGCTGATCGATGATGTGGGGCAGGATGGGAAACCTGGTACGGGAGATTTTGGTGAAAACAATGGTCGCCCGGATCCTGGTGAGCCCAATTTTGATGCACTGGATAAATCAGAGTCCGATCAAATTGGTCTGGCCAGTTTCCAGTATTTCACTCCGGCCAATGATATTCCGCTGGGTGATGAAGATGAGATGCGCCGCCGCCTGCGGCCCGGATTCTTTGAAGTGCCTTCCTCCATTGTTAATGGTAAACCCATTTCCGGCGAAGATGGTGACTTTCTTTACGGGTCCGGATATTTCCCCTTAACTCCCGGTCAAACCGAACGGCTCTCTTTGGCACTCATCTATGCTTTCACCGTAGAGGAAATGGTTAAAAAACTGGAAACCGTGCGCGACATTTATAATGCCGATTACCGTTTCCCCATTGCACCGGAGAAACCAAGATTACGAGTCGTCGCCGGTGATAATCAGGTGACGCTTTACTGGGATCGCACGGCTGAAAAATCATTCGATCCGGTACTTCGGGAATTTGACTTTGAGGGGTATAGAATTTATCGGGCGACCGATCCTAATTTTAATGATGCGCGGGTTATCACCAACTCTTCTGGAAATCTGGTTGCGTATAAACCAATTGCTCAATTCGATCTGATTGATGGAATCGCCGGTTGGTATTATGCGCCGTACGATTTGTATCAAACTTTGCAGGGGTGGTCTTTCTTCCGGGGATCGGAAACGGGTCTGCAGCATTCCTATGTAGATACCGAAGTGAAAAATGGACGTACTTATTACTATGCGGTAGTTTCGTATGATAAAGGGGATGAAGAAACCGGAATTATCCCGAATGAATGCACCAAAAAAATCATTGTATCCAGCACGGGGGAAGTGGAGCTTGATATAAATACCGCTATGGTTATGCCGACCGCCGCTAAAGCAGGTTATACTCCTCCCGCTATTCAGGATACTCTCTCCCATGTCAACGGCCAAGGGTTTGGAACGGTAACTTATGATATCCTGGATCAAACGGCCTTGACCGGAAATCCGTATGAACTGTATTTCTGGGATACCTCCAATGATGGTATTGACAATAATGGCAACTGGACACTGGCCAATGATCTGGGAGCAGATGGTTTACCAAATACCATGGACTTTGGTGAAGGGGATGGAAGACCAACTCCGGGTGAACCCAATCTGGATTCTAAAGATCCAGTGGAATTAGAAGCAATCACGACTCACTATGCAGTTAAAGATCTGAAAGAATACACAGAAGAGTTTATTCCTCGCGATACTGTTTTTGTGGACCTTTCCCGTACCTTTCTGGACAAGAACAGTATTGTGGTACGCGAACCGTTCGGAAATCTGGTAGATACTTCTAAATATGTTATCGATTGGGAGAGAGGTCGAATTCGTGCCGCTTATTCGGGTGCCCTTAACCAATCACTTTATAATATCACCTATCTCTATCACCCGGTTTATTTCAGCCCTTTTATGCAGGGTAGTCCCTGGACCGAACATGTTTTCGATACGGATATTTTTGATGGCATAACGCTGAACTTTAATAATATCTGGCGAACCGAATTGGATTCGGTGAGATCCGGTTGGAATAACAGCAATATTCTTTATAACTTCACCTTACGCTCTGAACCCATCGTAATACCACCGGATACCATTCGACCAGTTGTTTATCCGGCGAACTACGAATTGCGAATCTCTTCGGAGATAATCGATACCACGCTCAGTATTTATGGTGTTCCACCCAGTCCGCGTAAATTCGCCATTTATAACATCACCGGAAATTACAAGGTGAAATATGTTCATGATGATATCAATCGGGATCTTTTGCCGTCTTTCCCGGTCACCCCGCGTCCTTTGATAGAGAACATTTTCATTTTTGAAAAAGATGTCAACGGTAATTTCACCATTTATGCGCGGGTGCTCTTTTTAACATCGACCAATAATTATACCTATTCCTTTCAGGGTGGAGAAGTATTGACTATCGTCCAGAAATTCCCTTTTAATCGGAACGATCGTTTTTCACTTCAGACTGGCTTGCCGGAAATTCAGCGGGAATCGGCTCAGAATGCCCTGGATGAGATCATGGTATTTCCAAATCCTTACATCGTTTCTCATGAGTTCGAACCACCGCTTCCTCCCAATGTGACCAGCGGAAGAGGCGAGCGTCGAATCTATTTTTCACGGATTCCCCAGTCGGCTAAGATCCATATCTTTACCGCTCGAGGAGAACATGTGATCACTCTGGAAGATAACAGCACGATTTTTAACGGCACCCTGATCTGGAATTTGAAGACCAAAGAAAATCTGGATATTGCCTATGGAGTCTATTTTTATGTCGTGGATAGTCCCTTCGGGACCAAACGTGGTAAATTAGCTATTATTAAATAAATCGAACCGTATTGAGGTGAGATGATGAACCGCATACATACTATTTTGCGATTTGCATTTGTTGGATTTGTTGTTCTAAGTTTTTTGGTTTCTTTGAGTTATGGACAGGATAAAGTCGGCACCTCGGCTGCTCCCTTTTTAGGCATTAATATTGGCGGGGCAGCGACGGCGATGGGGGGTGCCTATGTATCGATGGCCCGCGATGCCTCAGCCCTCTACTGGAACCCGGGCGCCATTTCCCGAATGGGACGCTCGGAATTGAGTTTTACTCATACTTCCTGGTTTCTGGATACCGATTATAATTGGGGAGCCGTTATCCTCAATCTGGATGGAGTGAATGCCTTCGGAGCCAGTCTGGCTATCCTGGATTACGGTGAAGAAAATGTCACAACCGTCCAGCAGCCGGAGGGAAATGGTCTGCGCTGGAGTGCTCAGGACCTATGCGCCTCCTTATCCTATGGTCGAAATCTGACCGATCGTTTTTCCATCGGTGGTTCAGTAAAATATATTCAACAAAAAATTTATAATGAATCAGCCAGTGGATTCGCCCTCGATATCGGATTGCTGTATATTACTCGTTTTAATGGCATGCGGCTGGGGGTGAGTATAACCAATTTCGGCACCGAGATGCGAATGGAAGGAAAAGATTTGCTGCATCCCTATGATCAGGATCCCGGTAATCTGGGGAATAATCCTACAATCACTTCTCAGCAAAAAACCGCCAGTTGGCCGCTGCCGTTGTTCTATCGGGTAGGCGCTTCTATGGATGTGGTAAAAGTGTCAGAGACTGCTCTTTTAGTGGCAGTGGATGCGGTCATTCCCAGTGATAATTCGACCATTCTGAATGTGGGTGGTGAGTTTAATTGGAATCAAATCATTTTCTTTCGGGCTGGATATAAATCCCTCATGCGTGACGAGACTCAAGAAGGATTGGCGGCTGGCGTTGGATTTAAATATTTTGTCCCGGGTCTGGGTAGAATTGGGATTGATTACGCATACAATGATTATGGATTATTAGAAGAAATTCATACCTGGGGGATGAGTTTTAATTTTTAATGAACCTCAGTTTTTGAAATAACTTTATAATTGGCTTTAAAGGAATTAGACATACTCTATTTAACTAAACAACAAACTTTCACCAAACTATGGAGGAATTATGAAGAAGTTCAGTCTACTATGGTCAGTGATGATTTTATTGCTGGCTATTGGTTTAATTAACGCCCAGACGGTTAATGTAACCTTCCGGGTAAACACGGCTACTGTACCGGACACCGTTGGCCCGAATTCAGTGGTGCAGGTGCGTGGCGGAACTGCTCCCCTCACCTGGGGAAATGATACTGGCGGACAATGTGTCAATGTGGGCGGAGATTTATGGGAAGTAACCCTGGCCTTTCCGACCAATACGACTATCAATTACAAATTCTTCGTTAATGCCCAGGGTGATGGCACTGGAAATGGCTGGGAGTCGGATCTGAATACCGGTAACCGAACCCTTACCACAACCACCAGCGATACCATTCTCCCGGTAAAATTCTTCAACAAGATCAATGGCGCTGGTCAGGATGACCTTCCCTATGTGGCTACCGATTCAATGGATATCTGGTTCAGAGTGAATGTCCATCGGTTAATCCAGTACAATCAGTTCAATCCGGCCACTCAAGTCATGATGGTAAAGGGTGGAACCTGGCCGGGAACCTGGGGAGATCTCACCTGGAATACGGCCCATCCCACCAAAGTATTGGAACCCGAAACTCCTTCCCAGAACGTAGGACAATTTACGTATCCAGCGGAATATTTCTGGTCGGGACGGGTACGAATTCCTAATGACTCGGTCAGTGTAGGACAGAATATTGAA
>CAYMXZ010000117.1:0-10915 GCA_964394475.1 uncultured Caldithrix sp.
TTTTCAATCCTTCTCTCTACAGGGTATCCTGCTACCGGACCAGCCTGGTACGAAGCATACAATAATGGCCTAAATGCCATGCAGCGTTCGGATTGGAATGCGGCCGTAGCCAGTTTTCAACAAGCCATTCAACTTCAGGGTAAAGATAACGGGAAGATGCGAGTATATGGGACTGTTTTTATTGAATATTATCCCCACCGGGAATTGGGAATATGCTACTTTAATTTGGGCGATATGGAAAAAGCGCGGCAGGAATTAACGCTTTCCATTCAGCAATCCTCCAGCCGTCGAGCTCAAATGTATCTCGATGCAGTTAATAAAGGTCAGGCGCCGCCTCAAACTACACCGACCCCCAGCACAACTCCTACGGAAACCCCCACTCTTTCCACTCCTCCCTCAACAACTCATACTGAATCCGAAATGGTGGGAGATCGTTTGAGCATTGCCGTGCTTCCTTTTGAAAGCAAAGGTCTGGGAACTGAGTTGGGATCTATCGACTTACTGGACAAGTTGATCACCGGTTTCGTGAATATTAATCGCTTTAAAGTAATTGAACGAGCCCTGCTGGAAAAAATCCTGGAAGAGCAGAAGCTGGGAATGAGTGGGATCCTGGATGCTTCCACTGCCGCTGAGATTGGAAAAGGGATCGGTGTGGATGCAGTGGTGGTGGGAAGCGTCACCCGTGGTTCGGGTGCTCTGAGCATTGATGCCCGATTAATCGACACCGAAACGGCACAGATTGTTACCGCCAAGGATGCCTATAGCGCTAATATTTCCTTCCAGGAAATTTCCCAGATGATTAATCAATTAGCTGAAAAAATCAAATCGGAATTACCGGTTGTCAACGGATATGTAATAGGTGCCAGCGAGGAAAGAATAACCATTGATATAGGGCGAGCCAACAATATCAAAAAAGGGATGAAGTGTATTGTTTACCGAGAAGGGGCACCAATTGTTCATCCGGTTACTGGAAAAGTCATTGCCCGCGAAATTGATGAGCTGTGCGAGGCACAGATCACGGAAGTCTTTGATGTTTATTCCACCTGCAAAATTATAAAAATGAAAAAGGACACCCCGAAAGTTCGCGACAAAATCGTCACTAAATAACATCTTTCCCTTTAACTTGAAAGAAAATTGACCGATTATAATTAAAATTTTACAGATAATTAGTTACCCAACAATCCCCTAAACCCAAAATGGAGGTAGTCGTTATGAAGCGTTTCGTGATAGTTGTTCTACTGGTTGTATTTGTGCTGTCTCTTAGTTCAGTATTTGCTCAGACCCGCAAACCACAAATCGAAGTATTTGGTGGTGTCGCCATACCTCTGGCACCAGATGGATTCAAAGATTATTACAAAATGGGATTCAGTGGTCATGGACAATATGTAATCTTCCCATCCCCGAAGTTAGGAGTAAGCTTTGGTGCCGCTTATGAAAAATTCACTTTTGACGGTGACAAATTTGTGGAAGATATATTTGGCGAGCAGATCGAAGGACTGGACGTTACTGGTAGCGCCAGCGTCATCGAGCTGGGTATTGGGTTACGACCCTACCTGAGTCCGGTTGAATCCAACACTCAGATGTTTTTATTTGGAATGGCAACGTATAATTTCTTAAAAAGCGAAGCCAGTATCTCTTATATGGGATATGAAGAATCTTTTTCTGATGATGTAAACAAGTTCGGTTTAGCCGCTGGTGCTGGATTAGAATTACCCGCCGGAACTTCCATGAATATTATTCTGCAAGGTGTTTTCCGCTTCATCTTCACCAGTGAGGAAGATTTTGGTGGTACTACTCAGTTTGTGGGAATTACTGCTGGATTGGCATTCTAAGTTTTTAAAAATTTTTATGTGAAAGCCAGCTGCTTTTCTATCAGCTGGCTTTTTTATTTTCCCTCATTAAAAGGGGAATTCAATTAAAGTATGAACTTTATAGTTATCCAAATTTTTGCGACCGTTTAATTCCGTTAATTCGATGAGAAAAGATAAACCGACAATTTCCCCTCCTAATTTTTCGACCAATCGGCAGCAGGCCGCCGCCGTCCCACCGGTCGCTAACAAATCATCTACAATTAATATTTTTTCACCAACTTCTATGGCGTCGCGGTGAATTTCGATGGCATCCTTCCCATATTCTAATTGATATTCTTCTCGAACCACTTGGGCTGGTAACTTGCCTGGCTTCCGGATGGGTATAAAACCGGCATTTAATTTATAAGCCAGAGCGGCACCTAAAATTAATCCCCGCGCTTCAACGGCAACCACTTTGTCAATCTCCTGCTCCCGGAAAGGATCATATAAGTAATCAATTGCCTCTGCAAATAATTCTCCATTCTTTAGCAAGGTGGTGATATCTTTAAATTGTATTCCCTTCACCGGAAAATCAGGAATATTACGGATGTAACCTGCTAAATTTCTCATTATCGATCACTCCAACCTTTAAATTCTAAAATTGTCGACTTTAATACCCAGTCTCGATAATAAACCGTTTAAACCTTGGTTGATAATCCAGCCACTCAATTTCCACATCTTCTACATGCCCAAACCGTGGACCAACTCGCAATTTTTCCAGAAATTTTTCCAGTTGATCACGCGGGCCTTCCGCATATACTTCGACTCTGCCATCCGCCAGATTTTTTACATAACCTCCAATCTCAAATGCACTGGCCTACCGATAAGCAAAATAGCGATACCCTACTCCCTGAACAACTCCACTTATCCATGCTTTAAAGGCTGCATTTTCCACTGAATTTCTCTTCATTTTACAGGTTCCACTTCTTAAACACAATGGCGAATCGCCAGATCCACTGCTTCCTGCGGGCTTTTCACCAACTGAACACCCGGTATGGTTATCCAGGGTTCTAAACAGATGACTGGCTTTCCCAATTGAAGAGCAAAAGCTATTTCCGAGAGGGTACCATACTGGCCATCCACAGCAATAAAAGCCTGAGCCGTTTGCGCAATAATTACATTGCGTCCCATTCCCATTCCGGTGGCAATAGGAATTTGTACATATTCATTGGCCTCTTTAATATCAGCAGAGGGTAAAATGCCAATTGTCAAACCCTTTTCTTCAACTGCTCCCAGACAGGCGGCCTCCATCACTCCACCCTTGCCTCCACAAATCAGGATAGCTCCTGCCTTGGCAATCAGTCGGCCAACTTCCCGGGCTATTTCATAAATAATTTGATCGCATTCCTTCCCTCCAATCACTCCAATAATTTTTGGAATCTTAGAAATAGTCTCTCTTCCTTTCTTTTAAAAGATTATGGCGTCAAACGATAAATGGTTCGTGGAAATGGAATAGTTTCCCGGATATGGGGAATTCCGCATATCCAGGCTACGGTACGTTCAATTCCCAGACCAAAACCGGCGTGCGGAACCGAACCATATTTGCGCAGATCTAAATACCATTCAAAGGCTTCTCGCGGGAGCTTGTGTTCTTCAATCCTTTTGAGTAAAGTATCGTAATCATCTTCGCGTTGACTGCCACCGATAATTTCACCATATCCCTCCGGGGCCAGGACATCCATGGCCAGTGCCAGGCGCTCATCGTCAGGATCCCTTTTCATATAAAAGGCCTTTACTTCCGCCGGATAACGATGCACAATCACGGGTCGATCGAATTGTTCCGAGATTACCGTTTCGTCCGTACCACCAAAATCATTTCCCCATTCAAAATTAATTTTATGATCATGTAATATTTTTACGGCTTCTGTATAACTAATTCGCGGGAATGGTGGTACAATTTTAACCAATTTGGAAGTATCTCTTTCCAGGATTTCGAGTTCTGTTTTACGTCGCTCCAGAACGCGCTGAACTATATAACTGATAAAATCTTCGGCCAGCTTCATGTCATCATCCAGATCGAAATAGGCTACTTCCGGTTCCACCATCCAGAATTCTGTGAGATGCCGACGAGTCTTTGATTTCTCGGCTCGGAAAGTGGGACCAAAACAATACACTCTTCCAAAAGCTAAGGCAGCCGCTTCGGCATATAATTGCCCGCTCTGAGTTAAATAGGCACTGCTACCAAAATAGTCGGTTTCAAATAGAGTAGAAGTCCCTTCACAAGCCGCGGGAGTAAAGATAGGGGTATCAATCAGAATAAAATGGCGTTGATTAAAGAAATCCCGAATCGCCGAAATAATCTCGTGCCGGATCCGCAAGATGGCAAACTGCTTACGCGACCGAAGCCAGAGATGGCGGTGATCCATTAAAAATTCTATTCCATGCTCTTTTTTGGAAATAGGATATTCTTCTGCAGGCGACTGTATGATAAACAGATCATTTACTTGAATCTCATATCCCAATGGGGAACGTTTATCCTCGGTCACCTTTCCTTTGATCAAAAGTGAAGCTTCAAAATTTATCTTTTCATATAAAGAAAAAAGCTCATCCGATACGTCGCTCTTTACCACCACGCACTGAATTATATTTGTCCCATCCCGGACGAGTAAGAAATGGATCTTACCACTGGATCGTTTATTATATAACCAGCCAGCTATGATGACCTCTTGATTGACATACTTATGTACATCTTCAATGTAGACGCGTTTCTTATAATCCTCTTTAATCATTGTCTTGGCTCCTTAAGAATTATCGAATAAAATCACCTTCTGGTGTGCGTAAGATCTGTGAGTCAAATTCTGGAATCTCATCGGCAGAGGCTAATTGATAGACAAAATTGACGATATGCCTGGTAATCCGGGTCAGTTTTTCAAAATTTATTTTATCAGCAGTATCATTTTCACTGGTGTAGTCAGTATGAAAGCCAGTAAAGTAATACACCACCGGTCGTTGGTGAGAATGAAAATTTACATGGTCACTGCCACTGGTAAAAAAAACATTGGGATCGAATAATAAATGTAAGTGAATATTCCGATTTGCTTCCATCGCCATATCCTTTAAATAAGGCGACTGTGCCGAATAAAATATCATCACCTTATTTTCTGCATCTTCATCCTTCAGTGGTTGACGAAGAGCAGCAAAATTAAATGAAGCATCTCTGCCGATCATATCCATATTAAAAACTACTTTGATCTGTTCTAAAGGAACCGGAGGATGTTCCACAAAATACTGTGATCCCAACTGGCCTTTTTCTTCAGCGTCCCAGAAAGCAAAAATCAAATTTCTTTTCAGGGGTGAGTGATGAACGAATTTAGCAAAAGCACCGGCGGCTTGCAGATTAGCCACTACTCCTGAGGCGTTATCATCAGCTCCGGGGAACAGTTTTCCCTCCGGCATTCCTTCATGATCATAATGGGCGCCGATTAACAAATAGTCAGAACTTTTAACTGGAGAATATATATATCCTAATATATTGCGACAGTTGCGTGTTTCTTCTATTTTATAGTCGATAGTAAGAGATACTGCTTCTTCAATTTTTACTTCAGGTCCCCAGGCAATGTCTGATTGCCGCCTTTCTACATTTTTTCTTAACAACTGATTCTGCTGGTCAAATTGCTGGAACAAACTTTTCCATAATTTTTCACTGAATTGAAGCGAAAGATAGATTACCGGGACCGCCAGGTCCTCAGCCAGAACAAATTTCAATCTATTTTTCTCTGCCAAACGACGCTGAAGAAATCTCTCATACATATCTTTGTTATCCGGTGAAGGTATCAGAATTAGTGCCTTGCCACCCTTTGCCGCTACGGTTTTCGCTTTCCAGTATTCCGTAGCATATTTAGTTAAATGCGTTCCATTAAAGAAAACCGAGGTGTCTTTTTCGAGAGGCTCTCCATAAAAAGCGAAAACCACCTTATTAGCAATGTCGACATTGGAAAAATCGTTATAAAAATATTCCGGAGCTTCAATCGAGTATCCACAAAAGGTCATCTGGCCATTAAAATCTAACGATTTAGCCGTTGTGAAAAAATAATAAAAGTCAGTCCCATTTTCGGCCGTAATCAATGAATCATTTACAGACGCTGTGAACTTTACCTTAATATCAGCTGGTTTTATTCCCACTATCTGGAAATTTTGAAAGAGTAATTTCTGTTCATCTGTGACGTTTGCTGTTCGTAATCCCAATTGACTTAGCCGTTGAGCAATAAAATTTCCAGCCAGAATCCCACCTTCCACCCCTGCTTCCCGACCAGCATATTTTATGGAGGTGAGTTCGAAAAGATCGGCCCGAATTTGATCCTCGGATATAATAGATAGCTCATGAAATTCCTGACCGCAACCGATCGCACTGATAATCAACAACAAACAAAACGTTTTCAATCTCATAAGTAGACCATTTTTTTAAGTTCAAATAATAAACAAAAGCTGTAGTAAAATCAACTCGTATTTATGGTCGATAATGAAAATCTTTTTTCTAAATCGCTTTACAAAAATAACACACTTCAGTAAATTAATCACATTAATGCTAATCATTTAAAAATCGAAAGGGGTAAAAATGAAAGAAAGAGTTTATAACTTTAATCCTGGTCCAGCTACTTTACCGGTGAGTGTACTGGAAGTTGTAAGGGATGAAATGCTTAATTATCATGGAGAGGGTATGTCTATCCTCGAGATGAGTCATCGTTCGAAAACCTTTGAGGGTATTCTTAACAATGCGGCTGCTTCTATCAAAAAAGTAATGGGATTTTCTGACAATTACACTGTTTTATTTTTGCAAGGTGGCGCTACCGCCCAATTTGCAGCTGTCCCCTTAAATTTGGCGATAAAGGGAAAACCAGCGCTATACATTAACAGTGGTTCCTGGGCTAAGAAAGCCATTTCTGAAGCAAAGAAATTATCCATTGAATACAAAGTAATTGCCAGTTCTGAAGCGGATAATTTTTCTTACATTCCGACCACTTTCGATATCGATCCAAATGCCTCGTATCTTCATATCACATCTAACAACACTATTTTTGGTACCCAATGGCAGACCTATCCCAAAACAGGGAATGTTCCATTGGTAGCCGATATGTCATCCGACTTTTATTGTCGACGTTTTGATCCCAATCTTTTTGGATTAATTTATGCCGGCGCCCAAAAGAATGCTGGACCAGCAGGAGTAACTATCGTCATCATTCGAAATGATCTGCTGGAACGAAGCCCAGAAAATATTCCAACTATTTTAAATTATAAAATTTTTGCGAAGGATAATTCCTTGTACAATACTCCGAACTGCTTTGGGATTTATGTGGTTGACTTAGTCATGAAATGGATTCTGGATCAGGGTGGAATTGATAAAGTGGAAGAAGTGAATAAGAAAAAAGCCAAATTATTATATGATACAATCGATGCTACTGATTTCTATCGTCCGACCGTAAAAAAAGAGAGTCGCTCCATTATGAATATTACTTTCCGGTTACCTTCCGAAGAATTGGAAAACAAATTTCTGGCTGAAGCTAAAGAAGCTCATCTGGTGGGTTTGAAGGGTCATCGCTCCGTCGGAGGCATCCGGGCCAGTCTCTATAATGCCATGTCGTTAAAAGGAGTAGAAGCCTTGGTGGATTTTATGAAGAAGTTCGAAAAAAAGAATCGATAATTCGGTTACACTCATTTACTAAAGGGAGCTAGATTACCAGCTCCCTTTTTTTATTGGCTTTAATTAAGAAAGGAAATAGGAACGTTGAATTCCTTAGAGAGCGCTAATAATTTTTCAACGGTTTTATCATCTAATGGGCACCCTTGTTTTTCGCGGACATCTTGCATCTCAAACTCTTTTTCGCCATGAACATAAATACGCGATTCCCCTTCTGCTTTCTCTGAATTTTTTAACAAATCAATATAATCATCCATGTTTCTTTTGAAATCAGAGATACCTACAAAATACTCTGGATCGATAGTCATAAACATGTGTCCGACTCGCGGGAAGGTAATCTTACCCTCTTTCTTAGTTACTACATGTGGGCCATAATTGGAGCCGGAGAGTATGGCACAAAATACATCGATCATCACTGTCAATCCGTAGCCTTTATGCCCACCATAAGTCTCACCTGCCCCTCCTAATGGCAATAAACCACCCCCTAAAAGGTCCTTCAAATTGCGTTCCACTCGTGCCGCATCGTCAGTTACTTTTCCATGTTCATCCGTTGCCCAGCCGAGCGGCATTTTTTTATTTAACCGATTATACACCTCTATTTTCCCTCTAGGAACCGTGCTGGTCGCAAAGTCCATAACCCAGGGTCGATTTCTTTGAGTAGGAGCCGCTACCGCAATTGGATTGGTCCCCATAATCGCATTCTTTCCAAAAGTCGGAACAACTAAGGGTGCTGAATTGGTCATCGAAATTCCCACCAAGTTATGCTTGAGAGCCATCATCGCATAATACCCTGCATATCCATAATGGTTAGAGTTAAAAACCGTAACCATTCCAAATCCTTCCTTACGTCCCTTTTTAATAGCCAATTCCATCCCGAAAGTCCCCATCACCTGCCCCAAACCATTTTGTCCATCCACATTGGCAAGTACCGAAGATTCCTTGACAATTTTAGGTTTAGCATCAGGAATTATATACTTAGTTTTGATGCCATCTACATAGCGATCCAAACGAGCCACACCATGCGAATCGATTCCCCGTAAATTTGAAGAAACCAGATTATCTGCTACGATATGAGCATCTTTTTCACTAACCCCTAACTTCATTAAAACCTTTTTACTAAATTCCAATAAATTTTTCCAGTGGATCAATTTCTCGGACATTTTTTCTCCTTAATTTTGCTGATCTTGCCTATTTTTATTAAGATTTTTTATATCTAATCGTATTTTGATATCAAAATTACATTACAATTTTTGAAAAAATAAATAAATTATGTGAAAATGAGAAAGAAATTAAAATAACGATAGATTTAGATATTTTATCCAAGTTTATGATATTATGGATATAATAGTGTATTTTTTTAATCAGCAGTAAAAGGAAAATTGCTTTTTATTTTCTTCCGACTACAACTCCCCCAAGAACATATTCATCAGGCAAGTCAAGATTGAAGAAAGCGGATAATTCCTCATCAAAAAAATTCCCAATTCCCCGTACACCTAAGTTCAGAGCAGAAGCCACTAAATAAACAGCTTCACTGGCCATTCCGATATTAAAGTGGGCATAGCGATATCCACGATCAGAGAATATATCAAGCTCTTTAAAATTGCAGGCAAAAAAAATGGCTACACTGGCATTGAAAACCGCATCCTGTGCCAGGGTAAGATAGGAAATATCCCCCCGGAAAGTTCCTTTCTTAAATAATTCTAATTTATGATCCGTTTGGTGATAGTAATATAATCCATTCGTCAACTTTTCAACATCATTCACCACTATGTAGGTATAAAAAGCCGGGAAATTGTACAGGGATGGAATCTGATACAGAAAATGTAGCAAAGTTGCCAGATCATTAACATCAATCGAAATTCTTTGAAAATTGTGAACCGATCGCCTGTTTTCAATGGTGCGGAAAGTGGACATGCCGAATTTTTCCATTGGCTTTGGTAAATCAATAAGATGATGAGATGGTTTTTTTACGGCAGGTATTTTTCTGAAAGGTAATTTTACCTCAACGGTAACCAAACCTTCACCGGGACCGGTATGGCTTGACTTACGATAAAAAGTACGCTGTGCTTCATCCGATAGCATAGCCTGATCAATTTCAGTTACATTCATTCCAAATGTATAGGAGGCTGTTTTTAGCGGTCTTTCTGGAATTCCCAGAGCGGCTAACATCAGGGTGATTTCATCATTAGCGTCAAAATTTAGAAGGGTATTGATTTCATCATCCTTAAAATCGCCTAACAAATTGGCGGCCAGTCCCAGACTACTGGCGGTCAGATTAAGATTTTGCAATATATAACCACAATCCAGCATGGAATATCGTAATGCTCGCTTTTGATATTTCCATTCATTTCGAGAAAAAATGTTTGAAAATAATAGGAAAAAAGGAGCCTTTTTCACAAAATCTAATTCATAGGCATAGTGATATAGATTTTCTATTATTTCTCCTTTTTTCAAAAGGACAAGCTGATGATCAACTGGATGATAGTAGTAAAGTCCTTTCTCAACTCCTTCAACATTATTAACCGCCAAGTACATTTCAATGGGATAACATGCTCCTGCCGATGGTGCCGCTCTGAAAAATATTTTTTTTGGCCCAAAATCCTTGATGAAAGTTACCCCGTTGCTGAGGTGAAGCAGTTGTGAGAGTTGAGATAAAGTTACTGGTGTTGGTTTTAATTCATAAAACAATCCAAATCGGCTGCTGGTTTCAAAATCAGCCGATAAGTCACTTGTGTCATAATCAAATTTTTTTTCTAAAGGTATCACCATGTTCTTCTTATAATTTTTTACAGGAATACCTTTACTTTCATAGATCATTTCTCGATACGTACTTTTAATATCATTGAAAGTATATTTACTGATCTGGTGATAACGTCTGGCATGATCAAAAATTCTCATCATCTGCTCCTGAGCTATAAATTATTGAGATTTTCAAACTCACAATAGAAACTAAACAAAAATTATGTGACACCACAAGAAGTTAATGAATTATCAATAGTAAAAATACTAAAATTCTTTGAGCAAATCTAAAGCATAAGTTTATTTTTACTTGACAGGTTTGGTAATTTTGACTATTTTTTGCTGCAATTTTACTGCGGGATCGTCTAAGGGTAGGACACCTGGTTCTGGCCCAGGCAGTCGGGGTTCGAATCCTCGTCCCGCAGCATAGCAATCAGAAATTCGCAATGAAGGGCAACGAAAAAAAACTCGTTTGTCTTTTTTTATTTCAACCCTGAATTTATTTCCACAGCCAGTCGGGGTTCCCTGCCGGCTGACCCCGTCAGGCAGGGAATCCTCGTCCCGCAGCATAGCAATCAGAAATTCGCAATGAAGGGCAACGAAAAAAAACTCGTTTGTCCTTTTTTCATTTCAGCACTGAATTTATTTCCACAGCCCGTCGGGGTTCCCTACCGGCTGACCCCGTCAGGCA
>CAYMXZ010000118.1:0-10686 GCA_964394475.1 uncultured Caldithrix sp.
AAATATAATAGATAAAAAAAGAGGTATTTTTATCTATTTTGATCTTACGTGGTCTCGTAAAAATTACATCTTAAATAATAGAAGCGAAGTTCAAAGAATTATCGATACTCTTTTTTTTTAAAACAATTCAAGAGTTTGGACAGGTTTCAATCTTAAAATTTCCATATTTTCCTAAAAAGTGTCCACTCTTTTATTTGAAAAGATTTCCTTATCTGAGTAAAATCATTTTTCTATTCACCACATATCCCAATGTTTCTAAACGATAAAAGTAAATACCGCTCGCTATTTTTTGGGAATCCCAGGAAAATCGATAATTTCCGGCGGCTAACTCATTATCCACCAGTGTGGTGATTTCTTCTCCCAGCACATTGAAAATTTTAAGCGATACAAAAGTTTTAGTCGGTAAATCGAACTCAATCGTCGTACCCGGATTAAATGGATTCGGATAATTCTGATAGAGCTGAAAGAATCGCGGTAAATTTGAAATTTGTCTTTCGTTTAAATCGGTAACAAAAATACCAAAAAACTTTAAAAAATCTTTTACTAACTCTTTTTTGGTCGAATAAGGTGGATTATCCACTAATCCACCAAACTCAAAACTACTTCCGATGGTATTAAATCCATCACCCAACCGCATCACAGCAGTTCCCATATTATCAGCAGGATTATACAATATTTTTGTACTTTGAGCGGTTTGATCAATATCGTCAATAAAACTGTTTTCTCCTGAATAGGAAAAACTATAATTTTCAAAGGGCGTTCCCATATTCCCTAAAACTGACTGCAGGTCATTTGTACCATCTCCAAGTGGATTAATTTGAAAATAAGGATGAATAACTGTTTGAGGATCATAGTACCAGGTATCCCCTCCTTCCAAATAAAGATTCCCTCCATGAAGCAGATAACTCCTTAATTTTTCCGCTTCCTCATCAGTTAGTATATGATTATTCGGATAAATCCCCAGACAAACAAATACGGCATCAACAGAAGCTGACAGGTCATATCGGTGGAAATATCTTGAAATATAAACTCCTTCTGAATACCCCAGAGCGCTCAATTCAGTAGCAAGGCTGGCCGCGGTAATTGGAGTTGGATCTAATTCCCAGATCACAATACCCTTTATACTGCCACCCATCCAGGTTTCAGCTGTGTATAGTGGCCGACCCAGAAGTCCAGCCGTATCTTCCGCACAGATTTGATAACGATAATAATCAGGTTGAGGCAGTTGGTCCATATAAGTCATCCGGTTCGTTCGATTGATATCATTCAAGATTACGAGTAACTCGTTATTTCTCCAGATATGAATACTCTTGAGGGTATCAAGTGAATTTCCACGGATTGTTTGGATGGGATTTAACCATTCCAGGGTAACAGTAAGTTGAGTGGTATCCACAACAATTTGCAGAGAGTCTGGAGATTCTGGAATATCATCATAATATCGTGCCCCCAGGTCGTAAAAAAATAACCCGCTTCTCCGGCAGGGTGAATTTCTCTGCAATTCGAAATTCAAATTTAGTGGATCTCTAAGAAGTGGATTACTGTTGAAACAACCTGAACCAGGTTGTGGCGCAAAGGCCTGAAAAGAACACCCGCCTCACCCCGGACACCACTCCATATAATCCCCCTGTAAATTGTTATAGGTATCTATATAATGCAGCGTCCGTATGGTGCTTTCCTCGCACGCAAAACCATATTGAGTACTCTGCGCAATAATAGAATTGACTACCTCTATCGTTCTGGAAGCTGCCATAAAATGAATGCCGATTTGATTACCATAAAAAGTACACTGGGTAATCCGGGCTGTTACCGATTCACTTGCATGAAGACCACTACTTCCATTTATTATTATACACCCATCCAGGTCAATTTCCGCATTTCCATTTATGGCGATTGTACCTCCTGTGAGATCTATTATCGCCCCTTGCCCTTTTATACCAACTTTCCCATGAGTAATTGACAATCCCCCCGTATAAATTGAATCGCTGTGCAGAATCAATAACTTATCGTATCCCAGTCCAGCAGTAGCATTTTCGTAAATATCCTGCAAAATGGCGCTAAAACCTGACATATTCATGGTGATTAAAAAAACGAGGATGAAAATAGAACCTCTCATTTTACCTGTACTCTTATTCGAAATGTTTTAATTAAATTCGCCACTATTTAAATTTATAAAAACATTCAATACGATTATATATTCCTGGATTTGATCATCATTCTGAATGAAGAACAGGAAAACTTTTTTTATAAAATTTTAAAAATTTCCACTAACAATTCCTTTTACAATTTCCCTGGATTAGGGATAATAAAACATAGGGTATTTTCTTTTCATTTACCCAGCAGAGAATCTGGTACTTCGGATTTAATAAAATCACTGACGCTGATGGATGAGACGCCTCCCGAATTATTTACAGCGGCAATAGCAAACTGCAACCAATCCCCATTAGCGACATACTCGATGGTATCTTTTTGAGTGGCAACCTGAGGGCGATGATTTACTTTTTTAATAAAATACTTCGAATAACGACCAGCGCTACTGCTATCTCGAAAGGGAGAAGCAGTGGTGTCCGACCCATGCCAGGCATAAATCAAATAATGGGAAATGTCCGGTTCTGTATTGGAATTCCAACTGATCTTATAATCATGGGTAGGGATATTATCGGTAACGGTCGTATCATTGGTCTCCGATTTCTTCTGACAGTAAATAAAGCAACAAAGTAAAATTATCAGGAGTATTTTATGCTTAGTCATTTTATTGGGTAATCGCATGATCCGAATCTCCCGGTATGGCACATTGTTTTCTCAATTTATTAGAATCCTTTACAATCAATAGACTTTACTACTAAAATCTACCAAAATCCCGGAGCCTCTGCACGCGCTAATTTAATCTATAGACATATCTTTTTCCATCTATTTCTGTTTAAATAAATTCTCAAATTTATCACCTTTCCTATAAGTCAACTTAGAAATGGATAAATAGACTTCTGAAAATCCCACTGTTAAATGAGATATGCAGAAACCAAATTCATAACCATTTCAAATTCTATATACAAAGAATTCAGTATTTGATTAAAAAACTTTTTAAAAAGGAGGTATTTTATTTGAGCAGAATGAGTTTAATGGTTTTCTTATATTCAAGCACCTGCATCGTCACATAGTAAATCCCGGAAGCGAAAATAGCTCCATTGACCTCAATCTGATAGAAACCAACATCATGCCAGCCTTCGCGAATCGTTTTTACTTTCTCACCGAGTGAATTGTATAATGTTAATAAAAGAGGTCCAGAGTGCGCTAAAGCAAAGTAAATCTGCGTGGTAGAGTTAAAAGGATTGGGATAATTCGAATAGAGAATCGTGGTACGAGGTATTAGTTTCTTTTTAGAAGAGACATCCAGAAGCAAATCATTTTCTACCTCAATATAAACCGTAACTGAATCCCAGAATCCATTCGGATCTGTAACAGTTAAACTCATACCTGCTGGTCCAAAATAACCGGGAGGAATTGCATATAAAAAAAGATTCTGGTTCCGACGGTAATATCCCAAATGGTTCAGATCAGAGATATTAACCGCCAGTTGAGAAAACGGATGATCAGGATCGGAGATAATCTGCCGTAGATCAACCATTGTTGTTTCACTATTTGAAATAGTTGGAATTACCCACTCAATTTGGGGGAGGCCTACTGATACTGTATCTGAAAAATCTGATTGATTTCCTGCAGAATCTATTGCTGCCAAACTATAGGAATATAAATTTCCAGGCTCAATGGCCGTGGTGTCACAGTAAAGCGATTCAGGGTGAATGATGGCGGCCAGGAGTGAAAAATTAATTGAATTATTAATGGCTCGATAAAGGTGATACTGATACATATCCGGCTCAGGATTGATGTCCCAGCGGATGTGAAGGGAACTCCTTTGTGCTCTTAGAAGACTAAGAGCCAGCAGAAGTGAAAAAATTAACCGTAAGAAGAACCTTGAAATTGACTGCATACAAAAACCAACCTGCTGCAGTCCATTGCATGTACCATATTTCCTTTATGCACAGATTATGCTCCTCTGTTCAAAATTAAGTCATAAGAATATACATGAATGAGGAATAAAAATAAACAAGTTTTTTATTTTGTAAATTTGGATGATTTATTCATTACATTATTTTCTTAAAAGCCAATTCTATCGAGATATTTTCTATTAATTATCCAATGATCAATCAAAAAAAATTGTAATTTGTATTATAAAAGGCTTCAAATTATCCTTAATTTTGATTTAAAAAATGGGACAAAATATGCAATTAATTCTTTTAGGTGCGCCAGGGGTAGGAAAAGGTACACAAGCCAAAAAAATTATGCAGGAGTTTTCAATCCCTCAGATTTCTACCGGGGATATTTTAAGAAGTGCTGTTCATGAAAATAGCGAATTGGGGAAAAAAGTTAAAAAAATATTAGAAAATGGGCAATTAGTACCTGATGAAATAATTCTACAAATTATGCAAAAGAGACTGAATGAAGACGATTGTCGGAAGGGATTTATTCTCGATGGCTTTCCTAGAACCATTCCTCAAGCAATTGGTCTGGATAACATCTTGAAAAAGAGGGTTGATCCACATATAAAAGTCATTGAAATCTATGTGGAAGAAGAAGAGATCATTAACCGACTGATCAATCGGCGGCTATGTTCAAAATGCGGAAAAGATTATAACCTGAAACTCAATCCGCCTCCTGCTGATGGCCGATGCATTCAATGTGGCGGAAGTATTATCCAACGTTCCGATGATGAAGAAAGTACCATTCGAAAACGTCTGAAAGTCTACCAGGAACAAACTACACCTTTAATTGATTTCTATCAGAAGAAAAATGTTTTTTACCGGGTGAATGGTCTATTGCCAATTAATGAAGTATATAATCAAATTCTGAAGATCATCTCTTCAAAATAAAAAAGGCTATCTACTTATCGTCTGATGATCAAGTTGTTCTTAATAATAGTCTGTTTACTTTTACTTAATTTTATATCATGCAGTGAACGGGATCGTTTAAATCCCTTTGATCCCTCGGCAAATATAAAATCACCCGTCGAACTGAATGTTTTTCCTTTGAATCAGTCGGCAAAATTGGACTGGACAATTCAAAATATAACCGATTACAAGGGTTTCAGATTATACCGGGCCATTGATAATGAAAATTATAGTCTTTATCAAGAATTTCCACCCGAAACACGATCTTTTACTGATACTGCCTTGCAATATTATCATTGGTACTATTATCGGATAACAGTATTGGGATATCAAACGGAAAGTGCTCCCTCTCCTGCAGTAAAAATTTTTCCAGGTCCAGGAACAGTCTGGTTGCTCAGTCGCTATGGTTATTCAATCCATCAACTCTCTTATGATTTAAATCATTCTTTAAAAGTCTATTATACCAATTATCCACCCATTAATTGGGACATTGATCTTTCCCATAATGAAATTTGGATGGCACATGCCCAGTATCGCTATGTCACCCGGCTGAATCTTATGCTGGGATATGAGGATTTTTTCATTCAAAATCATTTTGAAAGACCCATTGATATTAAAATTGATCGAAATCTGGATAGAATATGTATTCTGGATCCCTCACGGCGAATGATTTTTTTGCTCACGAATAAGATTTTACAAGATTCACTTTCTTTGAACCACAATAATTTTTTCAAGATGGTCATCAGCCATCATTCAGATATTATTGCTATAAATGATAGTTTATCAGTTATATTTAACACAAATGGTGAAATGAAAGCGACTATCAATTTTGGAGCAGGTTTTGCAGGCCGAGATATGATAGTGGAAAAAGACACATTGTACATTCTTTTAACAAGTCGGGAATCAGACATATCAAAAATAATTATCTATGATTTACAGAATCTCCAATCGAATCAGATAACATTGAGTGGAAATTTCAATTTATTTAGCAAACCAGAAACAAAAAATTATTTTTATGCCAGTGAGACCATCCAGTTAAATTCTGAACGTTTAGTGAAACTTTCTGGAGAAGGAAATCGTCTTTTAGAACTGCCTGTTTTAAACGGACTAATTGATGATATCGCTATTAATCCTGTGGATCATTCAGTTGTTATTTTACAACGCTATGAAGATCTCATTATGCTGTATGATAGTCTGGGACAAAAAATTTCAAGCAATAATCAAATCTATGACCCGATAAAGGTTTTTATACAGTGACGGTAAAACGATTACTAAAAATTCTAATTATTTTTATTCCGCTGACCATTCTAACCATTTTTGTCATCGATGTCCTTTCATTTTATAGCCATATTTTAATTGAATTAATTTCCTACTTTCGTGAACTTATCATCTTTAGCTTAATTTTCATTTGTTACCAATTTATTAAATCCCGTCTCAATCTGGATGAATTCACAATCTCTCAAAATGTAAGTCGTATTGCTTATTTAATTGCTGCCAACTATTTTATCGCCATCTTCTTAAAAATATTATTTAATCCGCAATACTCTACCACTTTCCCTCCCCAATATCATTCACTAAGTGCTATCGTGGTATCGACCCTCATGGCTTTAACGGCATCACTGACATTGGTACCTGTTCTCTTATTTTTAAAGCAACTTATTTTCTATAAGCGCAAACGGAATACTTCCCTGATTTTTAATCTCTATTTGATTGTCATTACTATTAATGCCTTTTCGGTTTATTTCTCGCGACAACCGGTCGGATGGTTAAAATTTAGTAGTGAAACCCTGACGAACGATATTTCTTTTAGTATTGCCCTGGTATTAGTAATTCTTCTTTCTTTCAGAAATGAATGGATTACTTATCTCTCCCGTCGTTTAAAAATAATTTACTTCTTTATTGGAATACCATATTTTGCTGCCATTGTCGCCCTGTTCGATGTTGCCTATCGAAAAAGCCTCCCCTCCTACAGCCTTACAATTGCAGCTCTGAGTTTCAATATGTGGATTTTCCTCCTTATTTATGGAGGACTGGCAGTAACCAAACTACTATTACAATTACCCACCGCCCGAGCCATTGACCGTAAGATCAAAGAATTGAACTCCTTATACGATTTGGGCAGATTACTAAACAATGAAACGAACTTTGAAAAATTATTACCTTTGATAACCCGGTTAACCGCACAGGTTCTGGAAAGCCACTCCACCTGGTTGGAAATCTATGATGAAAAATCCAATCGCTTTATTGTGGCTTCCCAGATCAATTTGACTGCTGATGAAATGAAAAACAATCCCTTGCTTCATCCTTCGGGTTTAAACGAATTAATTATAAAAAATAAAGATTCTATCCTGCTGAATGATATTCCCCATCATCGCCAATATAAATCGCTACTCCAATGGAAGAAAGATGCTCGGACGTTATTGGGCGCTCCCCTGTTCAGCAATCGTGGGCAACTCATGGGGATAATTTATGCCACCAAATCCAAAGAATACAGTTTTGACATTGATGATATGTCTCTTTTACAAGGTGTTTCAAATCAGGCGGCAATCGCTATCGAGAATGCTCGACTCCTGCAGGAATCCATTGAAAGAGAACGTTTGGAACAGGAATTAAAGATCGCTCGCGATGTTCAATTAAAACTATTACCTCAAAATCTACCTCAGCTGCAAAACTTTGATATCGAAGCCTTTTGTTTAAGCGCCTATGAGGTTGGAGGTGATTATTATGACTTCTTCTATTTTTCGGATGGCAATCCCGGGATTATTATAGGAGACGTATCGGGAAAAGGAACCTCTGCCGCACTCTATATGGCAGAATTCAAGGGAGTTATACAAACCCTTTCCAAACATCATAAAACTCCCTATCACCTTGCCTGTGACATTAATCGTATTATCTATCCCAATATTGAACGCAAATCTTTTATCAGTGCGATTATTGCCAAAATAGATCCCACGGAAGAAACAGTGGTTTTTACTCGAGCCGGACATACCCCCGTACTTTATTGCGGAGGAAATAATCATGAACCAACAAATTTAATCTCAAAAGGTATCGGTATTGGTTTAGACTCTGGGTTAAAATTTGATAAGATTCTGGAAGAATGTAGTGTCAGTCTTAAAGAATGTGGTACCGTCATTTTCTATACTGATGGAATTACCGAAGCCCGCAATAAAGATGGAATTGAATTTGGAGAAGAACGGCTGATCGAATTGTTTAATAAATGCAAAAATAAATCGGCATCAGAGATTAAAGATAAAATTGTAAACACCGTTATTGAATTTTGTGGTGAAACACCTTTGCATGATGATTTGACTTTGGTAATTTTAAAAAATTGCCATAAAAATACTTAATCGACGGAGAATCGTATGATGTATACAACTTTTAAAAAAATGTAAACCAGGTGATAAGATGAACATCATTTTATCATTCAATTATTCAAGGTGATGAACCTGTTTTTACCGATCCTGAAGCAATAATTGATTGAAAAGGAGAAATGAATGGAAAAATTTGAAGTATTCTTAAAAGAAAGAGATAATGTAAAAATCCTGAATATTCAGGGATTTTTAGATGCTCATACTGCCCCGAATTTTGAATCCGAATTAGAGAAACTCATTCGAAATAAAAATTATAATATTGTTGTTAATCTGGACGGTTTACAATATATCAGCTCAGCGGGTTTAGGAGTCTTTATGGGAGTGATCGAAGATATCAGACAAAATGGAGGAGATATCAAAATTTGCTGTGCGGCACCAAAGGTATTTAAGGTATTTGATCTCCTGGGTTTTCCAAGTTTGTATGAATTTTTTGATTCTGAGGATTCTGCTATAAAAAAATTTAATGTAAAAAAATAACCCGCTTAACCGCCTGCAGATGGAAAAAATATGAAAAGAAAAAGTAAAACATTTGAAATAAAGTTACCCATCGATACGGTGAATCTGGAAATCATCCGTAATTTTGTTGCGAATATTGCCCTGAATATGGGATTCTCAGAAGAAAATGTACACCGAATTGAATTGGCAGTTGATGAAGCCAGTACTAATGTGATCAAACACGCCTATAAAAAAGCCAATCGCGACCAAAAATTAATAGCCGTCCGAGTGACCACTTATCCAGATCGTCTGCAAATTGAGGTGGTCGATACCGGGAAAGGATTTAATCCGGAAAAAGTCAAAACACCATCAATGGATCTCTATTTAAAGAAAATGAAAAGAGGCGGATTGGGTTTGTATTTGATCAAAACTCTTATGGATAAAGTTGAATATGAAATAAAGCCAGGAGTACGTAATAAAGTAAGAATGATAAAATATTTAAATTCACATGCAGCATGATAACACACTCTTTGCGTTAAATCAATTCACGTGAAAATCATATTTAAGTAGATTTTTAACAATATCGTTTATACCATTTAAAGAATCCTATTATGTCAGGTTTTATTGATTACCTATCTGATAAATATAAAACTGAAAAGATGAAAACAATAAACAAGCGACTGCTGGAACTCTCGTCCCTATTTGAGATCAGCCAAATATTAAATTCAACCTTGAATATCAATCATGTTTTAAATAACATTCTGCTTATTCCCATGGGTCGGCTATTGATTGCCAAGGGGGCAATCTTTCTAAAAGAAAATCATGTTTTCGTCCCTCGTCTGATTAAGGGTTTGCCAGCCAGTATTCAAAAGATAAATTTTACTGAAAGTGATCTGCCCAAGACACCACTGTCCATAAAAAAGATAAATAAAAAATTCCCTTCCTTATCACAATTTTGTCGGGAATGGAAACTGTCGTTCATTATTCCCATTGTTTCACAGGAAAAAATCATTGGAGTTATTTTTTTTGGAAATAAACTAAACAAAAAGCCCTTTACGCGCGATGAAGCTGATTTTCTTTTATCTCTTTCTAACCTGTCTGCTTCAGCCATTGAAAATGCCCTGAAGGTGGATGAAATCAACCGCATCAACAAACAATTAGATGAACGCATTCAACAGTTGAAAACGATTTTTGATATTGCGCAGGGCTTATCTGCCACACTGGAGTCAGAGAAGATCATCAAATTATTAACGTATGCTTTAATGGGTCAGATGACGATTTATCATTACGCGATTATACTGTTATCAGATCACCACATTATAAAAATTGAAAGCAAAGGTTTTCCGATACATTCCCTTGAAAATCTCATCAAAGAAAACACTCAGTTATGCGATATTATTGATCCTTTTATTGTTGAAAATTATGAAAATGTCACTCTAAAAAATCAATTAAAAGAAATTGGTGCAAAGGTTTACCTCCCGCTACGACATCAAAATCGTTCCCTCGGCTGCATTTTATTGGGTGAGAAAATAAATCAACTTTCTTACAATGACAACGATCTTGAATTTTTATCAATTATTGTCAACCAGGCTATTATTTCCTTGGAAAATTCCAGATTGTTTAAAGAGACGTTAGAAAAAGAAAGGATGGAGCAGGAATTACAATTAGCGAAAATTATTCAGAAAAAACTTCTTCCACGAGAAATTATTCCTATTACGGGATACGAAATCTGGGGTCTGAATTATCCCAGTAAAGAAGTAGGGGGCGATTATTTTGATATCATTCCCATTTCACCACATCAGTATGCTCTGGCTATTGGAGACGTTTCTGGGAAGAGTATCCCGGCCGCTTTATTAATGGCGAACCTGCAGGCTGGATTGCGCACCATCTTAACGGAAAATCAGCAGTTAGATCAGGTAGTCGGTAGATTAAATAAT
>CAYMXZ010000119.1:0-2718 GCA_964394475.1 uncultured Caldithrix sp.
GGCTATATCTACCACAGAGGCTTTTTACAGAAAACTATTTTCCAGCTTTTTTACCTAAATCGCGGTCCAGCATATACAAACTACCACCGTGTTTTTCAATCAGACCAATTTTATCGAGAATAGTCTGGAAATTATCTTCCTCTTCCACCTGTTCGGCAATGAACCATTGTAAAAAATTAAAAGTGGCCATATCTTTCTCTTTCCAGGCCATTTCGGCGATGGAATGAATGGACTTGGTGACAGCTTTCTCGTGTTTCAGACCAATCTCGAATAATTCCTTAAACGATTTGGGCTCCGGAAGCGGTTCACCATAATCAGAGACCTTGGGGCTACCGCCAGCTTCCAGAACGAACTTTATAAACTTCATCATATGCCCGCGCTCTTCTTCAGTCTGTTTGTAAAGGAAAGCAGCAGCGCCCTCATAGTTGGCCTCGTCCGCCCAGAGAGCCAGTGCCAGATAGGAACGGGAAGCATATTCTTCCATGGCGATCTGTTTATTTAAGGCGTTTTGAATTTCTTTCTTTAACATCCTTTTCCTCCTTTTTTTGTAATTCGCCATTACAAATATAACAAGAAATCGAGTGTAATATAAAACGGAAATTTTATTTACTATTTCTCCTGTTCAGGAAAGCGTAATTAGACTTCGTCAATATTATCCGGATAGTTTTGGAAATGAGTTAAAATAATCCGGCGAGTAAAAAAATCTATTTCCTTGACTCGTTTTGGCGAGCGATGTATTTTTTCACGTCAAAAACAATGGCAGAAGGAGCCAGAACCGAGTGAATATTCAACTGCTTTCAGCTTTAATAACTCTGGGCGGATTAGGTTTAATTTTTGGAGCATTATTGGCGTATGCCTCCAGGATTTTTCAGGTAGAACGAGATGCGCGTGTTGAAAAAATAAATGAAATCTTGCCACAAGCCAATTGTGGCGGATGTGGATATCCGGGTTGTATTAACTACGCCGAAGCGATCATCACCAAAAATGCGGCCATTAATTTGTGTGCTCCGGGTGGGGAGAAAGTACTGGAAAAAATAGCGGCCATTTTAGGAGTAGAAGCACAAGCTGTTAATCCTATGGTCGCGGTAGTCCGCTGCCAGGGTGCCCACGGAATCGCGAAAGACAAATTCATTTATGAGGGGTTGGAGGACTGCAATGCTGAAGTAATCATACATGGCGGACATAAGGCTTGTGAATATGGCTGTCTGGGCCATGGTTCGTGTGTTAAGGCCTGTCCTTTTGACGCCATGGCCATGCTGGATAACGGTTTACCAACCGTATTTGAAGATAAGTGTACCGCCTGCGGTATCTGTGTAACCACCTGTCCAAAGGGAATTATGCAACTGATTCCACGCTCGCAAAAAGTATTTTTGGGATGTGTCAATCAGAATTCTGGTAAAGCGGTACGAGAAGTCTGTTCAGTAGGATGTATTGGTTGCAGTCTCTGCGCTAAACCCAATATTACTCCTTCTGGCAAAATCGTCATGAAAAATAATTTACCGGAAGTTCCGGCTGACTGGGAAGATTTTGAACTGGCAGTCAAGCGCTGCCCTACCAAATCTTTCGTCGTTCGAATTCCTGGAGAAGCGGCGCCTGTTCAAGAAGCGGTAACGGAAGAAGAAAAAGCATAGAATAAAACTATCTCCCATTACGGGAAAAGTTAATCCAATAAAATAATTGAACGTTGGAGGGATATGCTAGGAAAAGTATCAGGATTTCTTATCGATATTGATGGAGTTTTAATTACCGGGCATCAACGGTTACCGGGCGCTCTGGAAACCATTCAATTTCTAAAAGAAAAGAAAATTCCTTTCCTGTTGGTAACAAATACAACCCGTCAAAGCCGAATAACCATTTGGCATCATCTTAAAAGAGCCTGGTTTCCAGTAAGCGAGTCGGAAATCTATACCGCTCCACTGGCAGCGGTAAACTGGCTTCGCAATAAAAAGGTGAGAGAGATTAACCTGCTCATTTCCGGCAGTGCTGTGAACGACTTCAAAGAATTTAAGATTACTGCCTATAACCCGGAATATATTGTGATCGGGGATATTGGTAAAGAGCTCACTTTTGATCGCCTTAATTCTACTTTCCGATTGATCATGAACGGCGCTCAAATTCTCGCGCTGCAAAAAAATCGTTACTGGCAAACCGAAGAAGGCCTCACTATTGATGCTGGGGCAATTGTTGCTGCCCTGGAATATGCCACAAATAAAAAAGCAACTATAATCGGGAAACCATCCAGGGATTTTTTTAGTCAAGCGGCTAAAATGTTAGGTCTTCCTCCTCGTGAACTGGCTATGGTGGGAGACGATATCGAAATGGATGTGGGAGGCGCTCAAAAAGCAGGTATACTTGGCATTTTGGTGAAAACCGGCAAGTATCGCCCGGAATTGGTGAAGAAAAGCAAAATCAAACCCGAAATTATCATCGATTCTATCGCTGAACTTACAAAATTTATTTCCAGCAAATGAAACTCGACCAAATAAATGAAATAAACTAAGAACGCTTTTCTACTAAAAAGTAAATGCAACTATTCATACCCCTGCGGGCATTGTTTTAATACACTTTCATTTAAAAGCCTACCTTTTAAAAAATATATCGAGGACTGAGATCTTAAAAAAGGGAGAGTATTGGTATAAGGATTGGATTGCCCTCGTATACAAAAAAAGGATCATTAAATAAGACTGATCTCTGTTGAACTCTTATCGCTCTTATGTA
>CAYMXZ010000119.1:2818-10660 GCA_964394475.1 uncultured Caldithrix sp.
AAGCAGGATTTGATAATCTCTCTTCTGTAAGAAAATCCCTTACGAGACAATTTTAAAAAGCAGGATCCCATACTGAAGATCCTGCTTATGGTTGATGGAGGTGATGTATGGAATGTCAATTTGTTTAACCAGGAAGTAACGGATTAGTTTCCTTGACTTTCAAACTGACTAACTAATGTTCCTTTTTAAGATTAAAATTTTACATACGGCTGTACAAATGAAATGAACTCGCTGGAAATGACTATGCAAAACTATGCAAAAGTAAATTGCTCTGGATGAGCATGTCCAATGGGAGAAATCAGGTTGCACCTGTAGACAAAAATACTGTCCAAAACAGGAAGGATAAATATAATAGATTATCAATAGCAGCTCCTAGTTGTTCTTGGTGGGAATAATATAAGATTAAACGATTAGGGTTTAACCAATGCCAGGAAGGTTATGAAAGAATTAAAACCCTGGTAGTATATCCTTATCCCCCATCTCTATCAGAACTTTACGATATTTATTAATGATTAAAAATTGAGAATGGTTTAAAGAACAATAAGGTTGATTAATTTTTGATTCATGAATGAGCCAGGGTTGAGCAAAGTGAAAATCTTTTTAATGTAGAACGTCTCTTCATATCTATCAATGCTTTATTGGGAGCAAAAATGAATTTTCAGGAAGATGAAAATAAACGTTTTCCGATGAATCTAAGAAGGTTAAAAAAATCTATCGGTTCTGGGAATTCTTAATTTCGAGAATAATGCGGAAAACGGTGCTTTTATTAGGTTGAGATTCCTTGAGCAGTAAGGTTCCTCCGTGGTACTCTTCCACGATGCGCCGAGCTAAGCTTAATCCCAATCCCCAGCCTCGCTTTTTAGTGCTATATCCTGGATCAAAAATTTTTTTTCTCTCCCGCAATGAAATTCCCTTACCATTATCTTGCACATCAACATATACTCTTCGTTGATTCAAGAAGTCACAGATGATATTGATGGATCCAGGGTTACCTTCTAGGGCGTCGAGGGAATTCTTGAGCAGATTTTCCAGAACCCAGGAGAAGAGAGCCTTGTTCAGGAGTAAATTTGGCAGGTTGGGATTAACATATTTTTTGATTTCTATCTTCTCGTTGTTGGCCGGCAAACGACGCCGAAAATACTCTATGACTTCTTCAATAATATTTTCCAAATTTTCCTCTTGCAGATCGGGCACCGATCCAATTTTAGAGAACCGATGAGCCACGGTTTGCAACCGATTTAAATCCCTTTCAAGATCGGATATAATTTCGGTCGCTTTATCAGGAGCATTTTTCAAATATTCCACCCATCCCATTAAAGATGAAATTGGGGTGCCGAGTTGATGGGCTGTTTCCTTGGCCATGCCAACCCATATCAAACGCTCCTCACTTTTTTTAATAGAGCTGAATCCGGCATAACCAATGAGAATAAATAAGGCCACAACTATAATTTCAATATACGGTAACCACTTCAACTGCTGTATAACTTTTGATTGGCCGTAATGGTAATAACCCAAAATCGAGGTCTGGTATGATATCGAGATCGGATCATTGATTTTATCGTATTCAACAATTAATTTTTTCAGTTTTTTTTCAATGTCGGCCGGCAGGGGTCGTTCGTTTATCTGAGGAATATCGATGTTCCGCCAGAAAGCTGGCTCGCCCTCACTATCCGTGTAAATGATGGGATAATCAGCCGTGACAATCACTTCATTAAAGAAAAAGCTTAGATCCTGTGGTTCTTCTGAATTAATATTTTGCTCAAATATTTTTACCCGAAAGCGAAGAAACTCCTTCGATTGTTTCTGTAATTCGTTGACCAAAATCTGGGTATAATACAGAAATCCAAATACCAGAACCATGGCCAGAATAAAAAGAAAACTTTTAAAATTACCTTTAAATCGATAGATATTTCTTGCCATAAACGGGCACCAGATAATTTCGTTTAAAAATTACAGGTCTAATTCCTCAGATACAAGGTGGATTTTTCCTTCGCTGAAAAAGAAGAGATAGCCTGCTTTAAAAAGAATAAATTTCTTCTTCTATCTGATACAGATAAATTATTATTTTTATCGCAAATGGGAGTTTAAAATGAAGAAATCGATCTATCTAAGCTGGGATGAATATTTTATGGGAATTGCCCTCTTTACTTCACTGCGCTCCAAAGATCCGAACAGTAAGGTGGGGGCAGTCATTGTGAATCACAAAAACCACATCGTGGGTACGGGTTATAATGGTTTTGTGGCGGGTGTGGATGAAACTGAATTCAGCTGGGCCCGAGAAGGAAATTGGTTAGAAACAAAATACCCTTATGTGGTTCACGCCGAAGCAAACGCTATATTGAATTCCACTACCAGCGACCTGGAGAATTGTCGCATTTACTCAACGCTCTATCCCTGCAATGAGTGTGCTAAAAAAATTGCCCAAAAAGGAATTAAAGAGGTTATTTATTTATCGGATAAATATCACGAAGAGGACTTCCATCGTGCATCGGTGAAGATATTCAATGCTTCGGGCATTAAAGTGCGCAAACTAACCATGCCGCCGTTGGCAGAAATAATAAAAAAATTCTCCAAATATTTGACAGAATAAGCATGACAATGAATTACCGCACAGAAACATTGACACTGTTTTAATTATTTTGTAAAATTATAGGCATATTTATTGACGAGGAGGAATCATGAAGCAGATGTACTTCAACTACAAAGATATTTTCCGGTCGGCTCGTCTGGCTTTTAGCATTCAAAGAATCTGGTTAAACGGGCTGGGTTTATTAGCAGGATATGGAATATTCCTTATCTTTGCCTATGTTAGTTTATTGGTAGGGGGTTACGGTTTTTCTGCGATCTGGAATAAATTTGGTTTATTGCCCTGTGCTTTTGCCATGACGGCTCCCTGGTATTCCGTTTTAATCTACATCATCGCGCTAATAGCATTTTTAGTAGTTATATTACTAACCAACACCGCCGTATCCCGAGTGGTATATATGACCCTGCGGGATGAACTCTTCTATACCTGGACCCAGGCCCTGAAATTTGCCTGGAAGAAATGGGTTTCTTCATTGGGAGCCATGTTGACATTTATCTTTATTATCGCTTTTTTTGTTATTGGTGCTCTGGTGATGGCTTTCATTGGCCGAATCCCATTTATCGGAGAAATTGGAACCGCTCTTTTTACCATTCCTTACATTTTAGCCGCCTTGCTCTTACTTTTCATCTGTCTGGCATTTGGGGTAGCACTTTTCTTTGTTCCCGCCATTCTGGCTACTTCGGATGAGGATGCCCTGGGCGGAGTTTTTCAATCGTTCAGTATTACTTTTAATCAGCCCTGGAGAATCCTGATCTATATGTCACTTCTGGGAGTGATATACGTCGTGGGCTTTTTCTTGTTTGGGCTGGCAATGAAACTCTCCTATCACATTTTTATGAGCCTCTTCTCCATCGGAATGGGAGACAAGATGGTGCAGATACAACAGCAGGCTTTGCATGTTTTAGATCGTGCCCTGCCGGCCGTTTATAGCTGGGCTCATTCTTTACCGGGTAGCCTGGGCGGGATGATATATCTAAATAACCCTCATCCAATTGTGGCCAGCATGCCGGTTTCTGTTGTCATATCCGGTTATATTTTAGGAATTTCTCTACTGCTTCTGGCCGGAGTCGTGATAGCCTATGCGGAGGCAATTGGAAATGCCGGATTGACTATCATTTATGTGATTCTCTACAAATTGCAAGAAAAAGAAAGTTTATTGGAGCGGGAGGATGAGGAATTGAAAGAAGAGGAAGAAGAAAAGAAAGAGGAAAAACCGGAAACCACCGAAGAGAAAAAAGAAGAATCAACCGAAGAATCCGGGAAACCATCTGAAGAAGAGACCGAGAAAAAGGAATAAAATTTAGCCATTGTTCTATCCTTTAATTATTCCCATTTATAAAAACGGGTGAAGCGAGTAAGAATTCACCCGTTTTTCTTTTCTTTGAGCCCAACACACAAAATGATTAGATCTTGACAAAAGCAACAAATGATCGATTTGTAGTAGAATAATTCTGGTATCACACAAAATAAATGCGTTTTACATAAGACGCTATGGCAAAGTAAGGCCTATGGACAGGGTTTTTGATGTGACATCGATCGGGTTCAATTTTTTTGAAAATTAAATCGGCTATCGCGAATCTTTAGAAAATATTTAAAATCCTGGTGGGCAATATCAGGATAATATATCGCTCCCGTGGTGCCAAAATTAATCCGGGTACCGATGAGTTCCCCTCAGAAGATTCCTGTTTGAAAGTGAATAGAGTATTTTTCAATAGTGCCAACCAAATCACCGGAATAAAAAAGGTTCTGGATGAGAGTTGGTGAGATAAACTTTTTTAGCGATGGAATGCCATTCTCATAATCTCACGGAAAGTAGGTTTTTTTCCATACAACAAACTTCCAATCCTGAACAGCCGGCCGGCGATGAATACTCCAAGCAGGACAGACACCATCATAATGGCGATTGAGAGATAATAATCTTCTGGCGGAGGATTCCCCAGGGGAATGCGTAAGATCATGAATGTTGGCGTTAAGGGCGGGATAAAGGAGAGTACTCGGACTAGCAGAGAGTTGGGAGTATCCAATACCAGGACAGCCAATACAATAGGAAAAATAGAGAGCAAGCGCATGAATTGGCTGAGATGGTGAGCATCTTCCTCATGAGAAAATAAAGATCCCACTCCCACAAATATGGAAGCGAAAAATAAATAACCCAAAATAAAATAGAGTAAAAAGAATCCCGCATTGGTCAGGTTAAGGAAAGTAACCTCCGCGGTATTTAGAACATTCATCGCGGCTAAAATCAGGGTGAGAGTGAACCAGATTAAAATCTGAAAAATTCCCAATAGGCCAAGACCAAAAATTTTTCCAGCTATTAATTGAGTAGGACTCACCGATGATAACAACAATTCTAAAACTCGATTGCTTTTTTCACTTAACACGCCGCTGAAAAGAAACCCGCTGGATGTAAAAATACTGATAAACAGAAAAAGAACAATGATGATGGGAGTAAGATAATTCACCAGAAGATTAAATTCTCTTTTTTGTTCTCTCTGCATTTGAATCTCTCGGAAAAGAAGCGGCTTTAACAGATTTCTTATTTTTTCTACCTGAAGTCCCTCACTTTTTAATCGTTGTTCGATGATGACCACCTGGGTGGCCTGCTTAATGGGATCAACTTGCAGAAAGCTGGTTGGCAATAATGAATGAAATTCAATAATTCCTTCTGAAAAATTGATCTGGTCAATCAGTAGATAACCTTGCAATCGTGAAGACTTCAATAAGTCATCGGCATAACGGATCATTTCTATTCGCCAGAGAGAATCGGCTTGCTGTTTGCTCCGTTGATATTCAAGTTCCGCGAGGTCCCGTGCTTCGCGAATATCCAGAAGCTGGTCATAAGTCAGCTTCAGTTCCTGATTTCTTGTTGAACTTTCTGGTTTCTGAAAAATAAATTTTCGCCGTTCTTTAATGAGAATGTACTTATTATCCAGACTGTCTAACCGCGCTTTTGCCCGGGTCAATTTGTTAAAATAATTTTGCATTAAACGGCTGGTATCGGCGCGGACTGTTACCAGTTGCAGAAAAGCCTGAGAGGGATTTTCATAGTTCAACTCGATAAAACGTTCACGGATTTCACTGCAAATGCCTGTGGGATCTAACTCAACACATCCAATTATTCTCAATTGATCCCCGCTGCTATCGCCCACATACAGGGTGGGAATTAACATAATGGCAGCAAAAATAATCGGAGAAATAAAAGTAGACAGCAAGAAACTGCGTGACTTAAAGTGCCGAATAAATTCCCACGTACTGATAATCCAAAACAGTTTCATTAACCATTTCCCTTTATGGTCTGCATGAAAATATCATGCAAGCTGGGTCGATGGATTTCTAAGCGAGTGACGTTCAGTCTCCCGACGATTTTTTGCATGATCTCTGTGACCCGGGCATTTTTATCGAGGTAAAGGTATAGGAGTCCATCCCTCAATTCTATCTTTTGAATACCGGAAACTTCCTTCAACAATGACGGATCCTGCCTGGTCTCTAAAATGATAATATTTTGGTAAAAATTTTTCTGTATTTGCGGCAATGTTCCTTGCAGAACGATCTTGCCATGATTAATCAACAGGAAGTAATCGCATAAATTTTCAGCCTCTGCCAGATGATGCGTGGAAATCAAAATCGTTCTGCTCTGCTCTTTCATCTCGGCAATTTTTTCCCTTACCAATTGCTGATTCAGCGGATCCAGGGAAGCCATTGGTTCATCCATAATCAAAACATCCGGGTTACCAATCAGGCATACTAAAAATTGTAATTTTTGCTGATTACCCTTGGAGAGATGACCAATGGGCTCATCAACATAATCGATCAAATTGAAAGCATCCAGCAAACGAACTGTCTCAATATGGCTTTTCTTGCGAGATAGATTTTTCAATCGGCCAAAATACAGCAGAACATCCATTACCTTGAATTTTTGATACAATCCTCTTTCTTCCGGTAAATATCCGATCCGCCGGCGAATCTTTGGATTTATCGGTTGGTTATCAAAAACAATTTTCCCTTTATCAGGTTTAAAAATATCCAGAATCATTCGAATGGTGGTTGTTTTCCCCGCACCGTTGGGACCCAGAAGCCCGACCACTTTTCCCGGCTCCATGGAAAAAGATAAACCATCCACAACGGTATGGTCTCCGAACATCTTATTGATTTCTTCAACCTGAACCAACATAACTGACCGGCCTTCAAACGAAACGAGTTTTCTTTCTTAGTTTTTTGCTAAAATTTCTCAGTTGATTAAAAATGCTTTATTTATTTACGGCACTAACAATATAAAAACAGGATATCGTTTTTTCCACCATTTCTCAAATGAATTCAATTTTACCGGAGGTGCTATTCAGTAGTTCCTGGCGGATTCTTTCCAGCCGTGAAGGCAGAACCCCAATCTCTGCTTTCATCCCGAAAGCATCAGCCTCCTCTTTCATGTACCCCCCAAAGCGGTGAACAATATGATGCACACGATTCATCAATTCAAAAGGGTAATGAACTTTTATTTTTTCAAAATTATGACGGACGCAGATCTCCGAATTTTGTATAGTCTTTTCAGCACATTCACTATAGGCGCGTATCAAACCGCCAGTTCCTAATTTAATTCCACCGAAATAACGGGTGACCACCAGAACGACCCGGGAAAGTTCATATTTATCCAGCATGGCAAGAATGGGTTTTCCGGCCGTCCCCGCTGGTTCACCCGCATCGGAAGTTCGGAAAAGCGATTCGTCAATGCGGTAGGCAAAGCAGTTATGAGCGGCATCGTGATACTGATTGCTAACACGGTGGATGAATTCTTCCGCCTCGCTCTGATTCTCAGCGGGACTCAGATTTCCGATAAAAACTGATTTTTTCACCCGCAACTCACTCCGAGCAGAACTCGATACTGTACGATAATTATCCGGTTTTATGTATGCCTCACGCAAATGACTTAAAAATATAGATAGTTGATTGAGTGGTGTCAAGAAGTTAAGACGGAGACAACAAATCCACATTTTTACAAGAATAAACCTGCTCACCTGTTTGTCACCGCTGACCAGAAATTAAATTGATAGCATTCCCGGCCAATGTTTTATTAATATGTACAGAGGTGTGAATTGAAAAGGATTAAAGCGGGTATGAATCTTCAAAGGGGGTGGAAATTCTATCCTGAGTTTTTTCATTTATCATTAAATTTCCATTGATTAAACCAGAGACGCTTATGACGAAGCCAGGGAAAAAAATCGTAAAAGATGAGATTGCCAGCGACTTTCTGTTACCCTGTT
>CAYMXZ010000120.1:0-10493 GCA_964394475.1 uncultured Caldithrix sp.
AACAATGGTCTCCATATCAAATGGACCTACCCCGACATATTGGGTAATGATAGCCAGCACCGGAAACTCCAATTTGGGGTAGAGATCCACATTCAGACGTGCCAGAGAAAAAAGACCAAATCCCACCACAATGAGATAAATCATAAAAAAAGTGACACCACGCTTTATAGCCAGATTTGTTAGCTTCATTGTTGATTGCCCTCCGTATTAATAACCAGCACCGGAAAACCCTCCCTCAAATTATTCTGACCGGTAACAACCAGTTTGTCACCCACTGATATTCCAGATTTCACCGCTAACCAATTGTGATTTACATAGGTAACATCCAATTTTTTCTGATAGGCCACATCATTTTCTACCACGAAGACATAATAATTTTTTATTACCTGATCTACCCCATCCACTTTTTCAAGCGACGTATTTTCAATTACGGCAAAACGGGGAACTACTATGACATTATCAATTATTCCGGTAATGACTTCTACTTCAGCATACATCCCGGGTTTTAGTACACCTTTTTCGTTATCCACCAGTACTTCCACTTCGGCCATGCGAGTAGATGGATCGAGAATCGGGCTAATCTTTTGAACCTTTCCTTCAAAAACCTGATCAGGAAAAGCCTTAACATGAATCCTGGCTGTCTGTCCAACGGCCAATTTACCCAGATCCTGTTCGGTGAGATTGAACTTGATTTTTACCCGTTCAGTTTTAACAATCATCACCAGAGGCACTGCAGGATTGGCCATATCTCCATTCTCATAATACCGTTTACCAATAATCCCGGAAATGGGCGCCGTCACCGTGGCATCGCTAAAATGGCTTTTGGCACTGGCCAGAGCGGCTTCGGCCTGTACGACCTGTGCCCGCACAGATTCGTATTGAGTTTTAATGGTTTCAAACTGTTGCTTGCTCAACGCATCCTCCTGATAGAGACGCTGGGCTCTCTCGAACTCCACCGCCAGGTTACTCTCCTGTGCTCTGGCAGCAACCAGCATGGCCTCGGTCTGCTTCACTCCCTGCTCGATGGTGGTGGCAACAATCTGTGCAATAAGATCACCTTTGCGTACTGTATCGCCTTCATCAACAAAATATTTCTCAATTCGATCCGGGATTTTTGAGAAAACTTTTACTTCGATTTCGGCAGCAATATCACCCCGATATTTAACAGATTGAATTACCTTTCCTATTTGAACTGAAGATACTTCCACCGGAACCTTTTCTTTCTGCTGAATGTCACTGCTGTCAGATTTACCGCAACCAGACACCAGATACCATGCCGTTACGGCCACCATAATCAGACTGAGTTTTTTAACCATCTTTGTACTCCTTTAAAATTTCCTCATCGAGAAAAATCACTTTCGTATTTATACTACTCCCTGCAATTTCCCAACTGCTTTATATAGTTGGTAACGCGCCATATGATAATCATATAATGAGCTGGCATATGCCAGGCGAGCCCGGTTCAGCGCCAGCTGAGCCGACATGACATCCAGTTGCGTATTGGCCCCCTCTTCATACATCAGATTAGCCAGTCGCAGGGCCTCTTTTGCCATTTCCACTGTCTCACGAGCCGATAAAAACTTTTCCTTACCTTCTAAATAATTATTATAAGCCACTTCCACTTCTGCATTAATGCCATCCAGGGCTTGTTTTTCTGTATCAAAAAATATCTTCTTATCCAGTTCAGCTTTCTGATAACTTTTCATAGAACGAAATCCATGAAACAAAGGAATTTGCAGACTGAAAGCGGAATAGAATCCTTTGTTAAAATCATCCTGCCTGAAATTGAGATCATTTCTCATGGCCATATATGAATAATCGGTTGTGAAAAAAAGTTTCGGCAAAAATTCACTGCGGGCAATGGCGACCTGTTTCTGACTAATAATTTTCTGTTTCTGCAGCGCCAGTATTTCCGGACGATTCTGCAATGCCAATTCCTTTAATTCGGATAGTGAAAGATTTCCAAGTTCATCTTCGGTGTAAGTAAATTCTCCAATCACTTCAATCTCGGTATTTTTTTCCAGACCCAGAATGGTTCGCAGCTGGGTTATCGCCAGACGGTTATTATTTCTGGCGGCAATAAGGTCTGGCTGACTATTCGCCACCTCTACCTGAGCCCTCATTTTATCGAAACCAGAGGCCATACCCACCTTATATTTTTTAAGCACTAATTCTAAATTAGCCTGCGCCTGGGCCAGGGCTTCTTCCTGAACCGCAATTAATTCCCTGGTCAACATACAGTTAAAGAAGGCGACCGCGGTCTGATAAATCAGGGTCTGTTTTTTTGCCTCATAAACCTGCTCGGTAGCATCACGAGCTGCAGTCGCGGCTTGAATACCAGCCAGTCCCGCACCACCTAAAAATAGTGGCTGGTTGACTCTGGCCCCATAAATAAAAGTGTTTTCCAGACCAAAAGCGATCTGTACATAATCTGGCATTCCCGGAGGAGCGGCCGGTCCCAGCATGGTTTTAATAAAGTTGGGAATCGTGCTTTCCTGAATTTCCCAATTATGCTGAAAATTTACAGAGCCATCCAATTGCGGCAAGATAACAGAATATGCTTCCCATACCATGGCCCGGGCCTTTTGAACCTCTTTTTCAGCAATCTTGAAATCCGGATTGTTCTGCAGGGCATAGTCCACACTATTCTGTAATGTTAAAATTAATTTCCCCTGAGCAAATATTATCGCCGGAAAGATGATAAGGAAAAAAATGGTAAAACTCAGCCAACGATACTTCATAATTGACTCCTTTTACAAGACAACAACTTACTCATTCATACCTCGAAATAAAATTTCCACAATCTCTTCAGCCAGAGCATCCGACAATATCTCTTCCTTGCAATTCAGTTGTTTTATGACGAAATGCGTTAAGGAGGCTAAGATAATTTCCGCAAACAGGTCTGGATTCACACGCGGACCGAATTCCCCTTTTGTCATACCTTCACGTATCAGTTCCACAAACATTTGACGGCGGGAATCGGCCTCTTCAAAGAACCTTTCCAGGAATGGCAGTTTTTCAGAAGAGGTAAAAAGTAAAACAAAAAACTTGGCGAATTCCGGATATTCACGCACCTGTTTGAAGCGCAGTTTAAGCACTTCAATGATTTTTTCTTTAATGGGAATATCCCGATTAAAAATCTCTTGAAAGAGATCCATTTGATAATGCAAACCAGTTTCTACCAGCGCGCTATAGATCCCTTCCTTGTTCCCGAAATAGTAATAAATGGTTGGCTTGGACAGTCCGGTGGTTTCCGAGATCTCGCGCATCGACACGCCATTATATCCTTTTTGTGCGAAAAGCCGGGCTGCTGCCATGAAAATAACTTCTTTGGTATTTTTCTGATCTAACATCTTGAAATGATATTCTGCCATTTCTTCGTTTCCAATTTTAGTAATACCTACCGTTCGGTAGATGGTAGCTTATTATCGATTTAAATTTTTAAAAGTTTCATTGAAAAAAAATTTACGGTAAAAATTCAAGTATGATTTCTATAAATATTCTTCACTTACTGATTACAAATCTTACCTGCGTTTTTTTCTTTAAACTTTATTCTACCTACCGGTCGGTATACAATATAATAATTTTTTATCCGTTCCCGTACTGAAAAAAATTTCCATATCACATTCTTTGTTTTAATAGGGGACAGATTTTCCAGGAGGTTCTGCTACATCCAAAACTGGTTGGCAATAGGATGTTTTTCCCGCTCCAGCAGACTGATGGCATTTTCCGGACAAAAAGCCCGGCACACGCCGCAACCAAAACATTTAGTAGCATCAATACTGATTGGGGTCTTTTTCCCATTATATCGAATCGCTTGAAATGAACATTTTTCCACACACGCTTTACACCCTTTACAGGAATCGTTTGCAACTACTGCCACATATTCGGCGCGAAACATCACTGGCATTTTCTGACCGATGGAACAGCGCATCGCCAAACAATAACGCTTATCACAATTGCAGATTGCTCCGATAAAGGGTGTCACAAACGTCCACAGGCTGTGCACCATTCCCTGCTGTTCGGTTTCGGCCATGACTTTGTAGGCTTCCTCCCTGGTCAGAGTTTCAAGTCGTGCGACTTCCGGACTACCAAAAAAATCCAGATCCAGTGATTCAAACCAATGGGGGACTCCCATACTCAATCCGAAGCAGGTGCGACTTTCTTTTTTCTCGGCCGCCCAGCGACAACCGCAGTTTACCCGCACAATGGTAGTGGTGATTTCCAATATTTTCTCGACTTCTTCCAGGGGAATTATCTGTCCAAAGTGATAAATTTTACTATGTTGAACATGCCGAGAGCGTATGGCGGCTGGAATGAAAATCCGACGTCGGAGAATTCTTTCCAGTAAACTCAGGCTTTTATTTCCCTTTTCGATTGTCTCATGATAAAAATGGGATATAAACTTCCGCCGCTCCAGTTCATTCAACAGATCGTTGGAATAATTGCTGGCATTCACATACCATTTCTTTCCTTCACCGTGTTGCGTGCAAAATTCACACATGGGCTACTTACACCACTTTCAGATATTTCAATGCGCGGCGAAATTTATTCTCAAAGTCTTTTGTCTCATTTTGTTCAGGAAAGGGAACCGCAAATGGAGCGGTGCGGCGATAACCCACCCGCTTAAGGTTATCATAAATAGCTTCAAAAGCATTCGTTTTCAGCAAAATAACGGCTGCCGACTTGTCGGTAGTCTGCTTCACCCGCCTTAACAGATCAGGAAAAGCATTCGATAAGAAACCGCGATGATATGATAGTGGTATATCCAGCATTTCGATGAAATAATAACCGTCGTTTTGAAACTTCCTCAGCATCTCCTGTCGGAAGTTTAATGGTCGGCGGCGATTTAGATAATCGGCTTTCAATTCCGGATATAGAATTTCCATAATTGACAGAAAGAAAGGTTCCGGACCCTTCGCATCCGCCAGATAAAAATGATTCTCCAGATTCTCCGGCGGAGCATCGGTAATCAGCAAACAATTCGTTTTAGGAGGTTTGTATTCATCCCAGGCCTGTCTAATTCGCTGTCGAAATTCTTCCAAATTAATGGGTGTGCTTTCCTGCTGTTCAAATGGTGAGGTCAACATAATTTTTTCCCCGAAATTCTCTTCACATCAATGCTTAAAAAAATGCTACTGCCTTTTTTGCACTGCCATATTCGATGAAAGTTAAGAAGACATTATTGAAAAAAGAATTTGCTGACTGATAGAAAATAGCAATCAAACTGGAATGATTCAAGCAACTTCATAAATTTATGATATTTATTTTTAAGACACGATGAATTTTAGATTCTTACGAAAAGACCTGCGAATCCCATGGAATGCTTTGAATTTTATTTAACAACCGGAATAAAGTAAAATTAGAAAACGCTTTATCTTTAAAAGCCCACCCGCGGTGGCAGATAATTTGAGCGATAAAATTAGTTTTGACCAAACTATCAGGGTTTACCTGTTTTGTGAAAAACGAATTTCTCTTAAATTCCGAATAACACCACAGAACCAGATGGTAAACTGTAAATTATTAACCAAATTGTTTGTCAATTTTTCGGTTTCGACACTGGTGAAAATGAATTATTTTGGAGAGTCAGTATTTTGTTGTGATTATTAAAAACAGGAAATTCCTTATGAATTCCACGATGCCGGATCGGATGACCATGCAGCGAGCCTTTTACAAAAAGGACAGTAATTTCGAAGGGATTTTTTTTGTGGGTGTCAAAACCACTGGAATTTTTTGCCGACCCACCTGCCCGGCTCGCAAACCGAAAAAAGAAAATCTGATATTTTTCTCTTCAGCACCGGAAGCATTGAAGCACGGATTTCGTCCCTGCAAAGTTTGTCAGCCACTTTATCAGCCTGGTGAAACTCCCGGCTGGCTGCAACCGCTGATGAATGATATTCAAAATCACCCTGATATCAAACTTCGCGATGGGGACCTCCGCCAGCGATCGATCGAACCCAACCGGATTCGCCGCTGGTTCAAAAAAAATTACGGAATAACCTTTCAGGCTTTTGTGAGAGCCATGAAAATGAGTCATGCCTTTTCTCACATTCGAAAGGGCAATAAGGTGATTGAAGCCGCTTATGATTCCGGTTATGAATCACTCAGCGGCTTCACCAATTCCTTTAAAAAAACGACAGGTTTCTCGCCCATTCTCAGTCGTAAAAAGAAAATTATTACCGTTACCCGCCTCACCACGCCATTGGGACCCATAATGGCAGCGGCAAATAATAAAGGAATTTGTTTATTGGAATTCGTTGACAGTCGGAGGTTGACAGCTGAGTTAGAAAATTTAAAAACCAAACTCGGAGCGGAAATAATTCCCGGAGATAGTTCGTATTTCCATATCCTGAAACAACAACTGGCAGAATATTTTGAGGGTAAAAGGACCGAATTTCGACTGCCTTTAATTTTATTTGGAACTCCTTTTCAAAAAAAAGTGTGGAGAGAACTGCAAAAGATTCCTTATGGAAGTACGATTTCCTATAAAGAGCAGGCCCGGCGAATAGGACACCTGGCTGCGGTTCGGGCAGTGGCCAGAGCCAATGGTGAAAATAAGATTTCCATCATCATCCCCTGTCACCGCGTGATTGGAACCAATGGAAAACTGGTAGGATACGGAGGAGGTTTGTGGAGGAAAAAATATTTATTAAATCTGGAAGCTCGAAACAGTCAGCATAAATGAACTAATTTCACCTGCTTTATCATTTCTCATCAACTGTTCCAAGAATGTGGCATTCTTTCCTCTTCTCTGGGTAAAGTGAATATTCGATCACATTCATTTTTTAGGAGATCATTGCCTTTCACTTTGAGCTCTTTGTCTGTTTTGAATCAAAATCATTTATTTTTAATCCCATGCAAACTTCAGCAAGATTATTACGTACATGTTCACACGATTATGACTTCGGATGAAATAGGTTTTCATTTAGAAATGAGGATATCATGGATACCAAAATTTTAGAGCGATTTCGTTCCAGCCTGAGTCAGCACCGAGACGAATTGATGGCCTGGCTGGATCAGGATTATGACCAAAAATCTATCCGTCTGGGAAACGCTTCCATTCAAAATGTTTTACAGGTGGTTTTGCAGCTTGAAGACGCTTTAGAGAAGCTGGATAAGGGAAATTTTGGTATGTGCGAGGTTTGTCATGAAGAGGTAGAGACCACTCGGTTAGAACTGGATTACACCACTACCGTTTGTCTGGAACACCTATCGGAAGAACAGATTCGTGCCCTGGAAAAAGATCTGGAAATGGTTGGACAGGTACAGCGGGAATTGCTCCCCCGAACCGCTCCTCAAATTCCAGAATTAGAGATTGCGGTTGCCACTCAGCCCGCTCGCATAGTCGGAGGAGATTATTATGATTTTTTTACCACCCGAGAGAATCAAACCGGAATAGTTATCGCAGATGTAATGGGAAAGGGATTACCGGCCAGCATGCTCATGTCCAATCTGCAAGCCTGTTTGAGAATCTTAGGACCGGAAAGTGAAGATCCAATTACTATTACGCGGCGACTCAATAAGTTATTTCTCAACAATGTCAAATTAATTCGATTTATTTCCATTTTCATCGGCATATTTCAACCAGAAACTAAAAAACTCATTTACTGTAATGCCGGCCATCATCCTCCCCTGCTCTGGGAAAATTCCAGTCGCCGAATCCACTTACTATCTCCTACCGGACCGGCCATCGGACTTTCCGCCACTCCTGAATACCGACCATCCGCAGTGTCACTTCACAGTAACGATATTCTGTTGTTATACACCGATGGGATCGTGGAAGCCAGAAATCAAATGGGTGAAGAATTCGGCGAAAATCGCTTGAGTAAAATTTTACAAATCCATTATCAACAGACTGCTCCAGAAATCGTCGGTTCTCTTCTGAACCGGCTGAAATTATTCAGCCAGAGCTTTCAGGATGATGTGACACTTCTGGCCATCAAGGTGAAATGAATCATCAAGAAATAAATACTCTCCTCAAAAAAATAATAAACAGAACCGATCTTAATCTTACCTTAATTAAGTTCCTTTCTTCATTTTGTCGGGCGATTTAGCGATTGTAAAATATTGTTTTCACAAGAGTAAAAAATTTTGTTTTTTTATCGAACTGACTTATCTTTAATCGCTCGGGAAGCGATATTGTCGTTGATCTCTTCATCCATCAAAATGACGGTAGACGCCAGGGCAGTCTTTCTGCATGAGAGTAAATTCTCGGATTTACTATCTCTTTAAATAGACAGAGCAGGAAGGCACTTTAATTTATTTTCAATCTTTCACTTTAAATGGAGGTTCGATATGCATCGCAGGTCGATTTTTTTTATCATATTGGTATTAATCATCACCAGCATGGTCTTTATCACGCTCGGTCTATCGCAAAAAGCCACCGCTGATAAAACAGTGCTTATAAAAAAGGGAGAATATCTGGTTACCATTAGCGGATGCAATGATTGCCACTCTCCCAAGGTTTTTACACCCGAAGGACCGGTTCCAGATACGAAAAAATTATTGTCCGGACATCCTGCCAATGCTAAACTCCCGCCGGTTGATAAAAACCTGATTGGTCCCGGCAAATGGGTACTTTTTAGCGAAGATTTGACGGCTGCCGTCGGACCCTGGGGCATGAGCTTTTCCGCCAACCTGACGCCCGATGACCAGACCGGGATAGGTCTATGGACCGAAGACGTCTTTATCAAAGCATTACGCAGCGGGAAACATATGGGAGCGGGACGTCCCATCCTTCCTCCCATGCCCTGGTTTAATCTTGTCAATGCTAATGATGAAGACTTAAAGGCAATTTTTGCTTATTTGAAATCGTTGCCGCCTGTAAAAAATCCAGTTCCGGCGCCTATTCCACCGGACGAATTGGGCAAATAAATTCATGCCGCCATCTTCACTCCCTGTCTTCATTAAAAGATAGGGGGTGATGTCATAGAATGTGGAGAGATAAAAATATTTTTCTGTTCGCTTCCCTCAGGGTAATCTCCAGCTTTTTTGATAGCGCCGGTAAAGGTCTAATGACAACTGCACTAAAACCGGATTTTTCGCTTCATTTAACCAGTGAATGATTTTCTTCAAATCGCTTTGATCCATGGCGGTGCATCCGGTAGTAGAGTCGGCCGGATCAGACCAGTTATGCAGAAAAATACAGGACCCAGCTCCGGCGAGTACCGGATCGGTATTATGATTTATCACGACTCCCAGTTCATACCAAATTCCCGATGAATACATTCGCTCTGAGGAATGCCAGTCTCTGGACTCAACTTCCTTTGTCTGTATCAATCGATTATAATACCGGGAATTCACATCATCGATACATTCCCATCCTTCTTTCACTTGCTGATAAGGAAATTTCATTTCTCCAATTTCTTCCGGCGGCAAATAACCAAAGGCTGTTCCGAGAGTGAATGCCCCGGCTGGACTTTTACCGTCACCCTCCTGTTTTAGCGGAAAGGTATTTTTATCCAGATCGTGTAAGCCTCTTCCCCAGGCTAATCCTCTCTTCCCAACCACAACCGCGATGCTGTCACCATATGGTTTCCAAAATTGTTGTCGATCACTCCTTTCAAATTGGATAAGCTTACCATGGGAAGATTCCGGGGATGGAGTAACTACCAGCAGCAACTGCTCACACGAAGCCGGCAGCGGTGATTGGTGTGGTCTGCTGCACAGGGAGAGTGATCCACTGAAAACAATTAAGAGAAGAATTTTTATTTTCTTCATGAAGCCACCTGTCAGATAAATTTTGCGATCATCAATTTAATATATTTACACATCGTCGTCAGTTTTTTCACTCTTTCTGATTTTAATTCCTTCATTGAACAAAATATCCTGCAGTTGAAGATCTTCCGGAATAATGCTGAAAATTTGCACTGTATATGTCTATTTTAAAAGAGAACTTATTCTTTTTTGCAAATATGATTTTGTGACTATATATTTTCTCACATATGTTAAATAGTGAACCACCAATGATAAAAATTTTGTACACTATCTGTTTACTCGCTTTAATTTTCAGCCTCTCCTGCCAAACGTTAGACGGCAACCAGCTCATTTTTCAGAAACCAGCCGGGGGAATTCAGTTGACTTTTGCTGTGGCCAGTGACATGCGGGAAAAAACAGGTAAGGAAATTTATTATTTTCGCGGAATCTGTCAAAGGCTGCAGGATGGAGGTTGCGGTGATTTTATGGTCTCTCCCGGCGATATTGACCCACCGGACAGCACCTACCAAACCATCCGACGATATATTCATCCGGAATATCCCTGGTATGCCGGGGTTGGTAATCACGAAGCCGAGACACCATACGACATGGCCTGGTTACGGGAATATAACCGCCATGGTCAGACACTTCCACATATCATTCAGGCTGGTCCACCTAACGGAATAGAAACCACTTACAGTTTCGAATATGGCAATGCCCATTTTATTTTACTGAATGAATATTATGATGGCCACAGTGATTGTGCAACCGACGGCGATATCAGTGATGCTTTATAC
>CAYMXZ010000121.1:0-10351 GCA_964394475.1 uncultured Caldithrix sp.
GCCTAAAGCCTTATTCTATTCATTTGAAGAAGAAAAGTCACAATCCTCTCTTACTACCGAGGTTATTCAGACGCCAGGAAATTCCCAAAGGTTATAGGATTCAATAAATGGGAAAGTCACAATCCTCTCTTACTACCGAGGTTATTCAGACAACAAAAGATATGTAGAATGGGCCATGGCTCATGGTTATAGTCACAATCCTCTCTTACTACCGAGGTTATTCAGACTGCCCCCCAATTATCTTACCATATTCCAACCGATACGGCTCTAAAAACGCCAATACCCAATTAGATAGAGTCATATCCAACACGTTTTTACCTAAAAAATCTATTAAACCATTGTTTTCCCTGAGGTTCGAAAAAAACAAATCTAAATCATTCATTTTCCTGTTCTTACGATTTTCTCTGATCCAATCCATTCCTTTTTCGCGCATGGGGATTCATTACCTGTTGTTTTCTCATATCTTATGCAATGGAATTGGAAGATACCATTGCTCTAATTCACTATCATCTATTTGGGGAAGATAAATAGCCTTAAAGCGTTGCACCATCGACTTGAAAAATTTTTCCATGGTTTCATAATCAGCAGAAGTATTTGGTTTAAATCCATGCGCCAGAAAACTTTTATTGCGCAGATCGGACCGCTCTCTGATTTCCTTTAAATCATATCCCTCCAGTAGAGGATCTTTAAAGGCTCGTAAAATGATGACACTATTCATAAACCCTAATTTCTGCGGAAATTTATTCAGCCGAACCGCTCTTCTTTGATACGCTTCTTCCAACAAATTATTATATTGCGCCAATAATAAGGGGTAATCCTCATCTATATTGGCATTATTGGTATCGATATGGTATTTCCGATACAGTTGCACAGAAAAAATCATTTCAATAGTTCGATAAAGCATCAAAACCGCAAAGTCAAATTTTTTCCGTTCATAATAGCGCTTCGCTAAAAAATATTGATGAAAAACAAGATAGACCGGGTTCTGGGATTCATCCAGCAGGATGTTTAGCAGGTCACGTTTTTTTTCCACCGCGGTTTTGAATTCCTGTCCCACTCGATATTGTGCAATCAAATGTAAACTATTTTGTGCCTGGCTAAGGGCCTTTTCGAATTGATGTTCTTCCCACAGGTTGTGCAGGGAGACGATCGCGATGAGAATATCCAGTTTCTGGATCTCGGCAATCTTCTTTTTCAAACGCAAAAGGATTTGAAGCGCTTCGTTGTAGCTTCCTGCCTGATATAATTTTAATGCTTCCTGAATATCTATTTCGCCAAAAACGAGATAGGGATTTTCTAGAAAATTCAGGTATTCACTGCCGGGCATTGGTCGGCGCAGTTCTTCGTTGAATTTTCGGTTATCCACATAGACTACTCTGGCGCCCAGGATGCCGGCTGCTTCGGCTGCCCCGCCGACCATGGATTTTTTCCCACCAGAAATATCAACAAAACAATCGGTTGGATTTTTACCATCCAGGAATTTTTTGATTTCCTGATAGACTTCTTCCGTTTTTGATCCTGAGATGCAGGCTTTTTGAAAATCAGATGGTCGGAGTTTGAGATATTCGCCAATGAAATCGAGATATTTCTTAGTATCCTCCGTGTACAGAAAGAGAATTTCCCGTGGTTGCAGGGTCTTGATGGTTAAGATGATGGGTTCAGGTGACATACCAATCAGGCTGATCAGATACTGGCATTGATTAATTTGTTCCGGGTAGGTCTGTTTGAATTTTTCGAGCAGAAATGGCAATATTTTTTCTAAATAGAGGTCGCTGGCTCTATTTATTAGTTGTTGTTTTTGGAGATCCAGCCATTGGGATTGCAGGATCGAAAGTTCTTTGTCAATGTCACTTTTCATGGTCAGACTCATTTCATCACTTATTTGCTATTTTTCAATTCGGTCGATATTTTTGATTGAGCTGACCGGCCGCCCAGCGGAGAGCCTGGTTTGTTTCATCCGTCAAATGCACCCAGTAGCGGGCGCCAAAATTATCTTTATCTTCATAGGTACCAATCAAACGATGTTTTCCACTGGCCTCCATTTCCACCCGAAAACCTATCCCCCGGATAGACGCTTGACGGTCATATGGTAAGGAATTTATGGTCACAATCCATTTATTTTCCCGCCAGACTTTATGGACAAACTCCTGGAATCCGATGGGATAGTGGTCTGATCTGAAGGTAGGTTCTTTGCGATTTTCGGCATTCACCAGTTGAAGGGGTTTGGGATTATCTTTTCTAAAACCTGATAAATATATTTGTCCAATTGGATTCAGGGCAAATAAAACTTCACCGTCTATTTCCACTTCATCCAGGAAAAAACGAATTTTTTCATCCAGGATTTCACATTCAGAGCGTGAAAAGGTTTTGCCGCGTTCCAGGTCGGTTAACAAGGGGGCGTTATAGGCGATGAGTTGGTAATCCAGAGAAATGGGTAAAGGTGGAAAGCTGATGATTTCCGGGAAATTTTCATATTTATAGAAGACCGGGATATTGAGCACCTGGCCGATGATTACCGACAGGGCGATTTGCGCTTTATAACCGCCGGTAGCTTCAATGGCCACTTCACTGCTTCCTCCATATTTGGAAATGTATTCGGTCATTTTTCGAACCAGATTTCGCAGTCCATGGATCTTAAAGTCTTTCGGGTTTTCATGTTGTAATTTCTCGACCACATCATGACCAATATTTCGTAAGGGTAGATCACTGCGCTGTTTAAAATAATTTTCCAAAATACTTCCACTGATTTTTCCACCTGGAGTATCTGAGACCAGGAAGACCAGATTTTCCAGTGTCACATTTTTTCGTTTACTGATTTCGGAGATAGTATTTATCTCCACGCCGCAGCGGTGAGAAGCAGGATCTATTTTCAGCAGGGCTTTGGCCAGTTTTTTCCAATCATGGCTGGTATAGGCTTCCTGCAGTTCAGGGAATTCGGTATCTTTTTCGCTCTGCTGGCTAAGATTAGTGAGCAGGCTATTTCCGACGGTGCAGATGAGAGTGTGGATCATGAGGATTTATTAAACTTAATTATCTATTTTAACTTGTATCCAACCTAGGGGTAAATATTTATTATTTTCTAACTCTATCATTCGTCTAGATACCGGGAATTCAATAACTTTTACATTTCTTTTTAATAAACCTAAAATTCTATCAGGGTGATCTTGAATTGCGGCTTTATCAGTTAAAATATTTTTACTTTTTTGAATTAAATCCAGATTAAAAATATAGATAATTTCAGATAGATAATCCTTTAATTGAGTGTTCTGTGCCAAAGCTAGGCCTATTGTTGTACTATGCCATCCACTTGAATAACCTAATCTTAATAAATTTGACTTTTTTTCCAAATTATCATAAAAATTAAGTATTTCATTAACCTCAAAAGAATGTATATTCGGCAACCATTCTTTTTCTTTTTTAATTATAGCTTTAGAAAATTCATCTATTGCATCCATAATACTTTTTATTACTGCTTCTTTAAGATCATTACTTGATGGATCAAAATCAATGTTAAATAATTTCTTAAATTTTTCTTCAAAATCAATCCAATCATTAGATCCACTTTTATTAATTAATCCAGATTGAGAAAAATCTATTTCAATATCAAAATTAAGTATACTATCAGAATCTATACATTCGCAAAATTGAATAGGTTGAATTTTAAAACGTTTATTTTTGAAGTCTTTGGTAAGAGAAATAACCTGTCCAGCAATTAAATTTTGAGAGTGATTAAAAGTATCTGAAATCTTGATTACTTTCAATAAGTCATATTTAGGATCGTCATACTTTATTATATTAGCATTTTTGTTTTTACATCCACACCCAAAAATTACCTTTTCTACTTCAGAACCGATTTTATTTATTTTATCTTTTCTCTCTTTAGATAAATTTTTTAAAATACTTTCTGTTGCATAATTATTTTTTTTATTTAATGAGTTAATTGCCTCATTTGTTAATTTTTTTATTTCATGTATATTTTTTACAATTCCTATAATATCTGTTTCTTTCTTTCCATTTAACAAAATTTTTATATCATCGTCCTTTAAATTTTTGATAGCCCTAAATGCCAAAGCAGTTCGAATAGCACCTTTCAATGAACTTCCTGGAATATATGATAAATGATTTATATGAATCATTTCTCGTAATTGCATGGTTCTACGAGGTTGTGTTTTAGAAGGAATTATCTGTACATGAAATTGAGGATCTGTTAATAATTGATTTGCTAAAGATTTATCTTTTAAAATGTTTTCACAAAAACTAATAATATTAAAATTTTTTCTTAAATTGGACAACCATTGATTTTTATCTTTAAATCTATTGTTTGGATTTCTTTTTATTTTTTCAAATTCTTCTTTTGAATTATTAATTTTTTCTGTTGTAGAATTTATCCATTCAGAATATTTTTCAATACTATCAGGATATTTTTCATATAACCTTTTTAAAGAATTTTCTAAATTAAATTTAATTATTTTATTATCATGAAAGTAGTACTCAAAACATTCTAATACTCTTCCACTTCCTATGTGTATTGGACTAAGACAGGTAATAAATGCTTTCATGACCATATACTCCTATTGAATTGATGGTACGGTAAAGGCATATCCATAATGAAAAATCTTATGAGGCAAAGTGGGAACATTCTTTACGATTATATTCTCACCATAAAATTGTTTATTCATTTCAGGAAAACCTGACCCCTCAGAAAACATCATTAAACGCTTTTTTATAATATTATTAGTAACAAAAAGCTTACCCCCTACTTTTCCTTTTCTTTGTTCTGTATTGTACCATAATTTATTAATATTTTCACTAAAAAAAATGCGTTCGTCATTGGAGGGGTAATACAGTGAAAGTGTAATGAAACGATTACTTTTTTTATTTTCAGGAAATCCTGGAAAATTCTCTATGGTGATCTTGAAATTCCCTTTTCCGGTACTCGAATCAGCTCCTAATCCATTATGTTCAAGAAAAGAAAAAACAGATTTTAATACACTTTCATATTCATCATTATAAATTTCAACTAAAAAAAATAATCCATTATTAGTTAAGTAAAAGGTATCCTCACTCATAAATAGTCCTCCCTCTTTAAGTGTGCTTCCTGACAACCTATCAATACTATTATGCATAACTATAATATTATTATACAAAGCAGAAGAATAATTTCGCCATTCTTTCCTATAATTTAAGAAGAAATCTTTTTCAGTTATTTTGTTTTGTATAAGATTCAAAAATATTTCATATGGTAAAAATTTAATTTTTTTATATCTCTTAAAATCACTCATTGTTTCAGGATTTAGCTCTTCAGGATTTAATTTGAAAGGTTTAAAAAATGGTTTAGGAAAAAAATAAGATATTTTATTATTTACTTTGGCAAATGGAAATGCACTACTTATGATAAAAGGAGGATTTTTTTCTTTAAACTGTTTTAAAGTTTCTAATAGTTTTTTTTCATCCCATATTATTCTTATTCCCCAGCAGATTATACCAAAAAGTGTATCTGAGCGCAGCGGAGTTCTATAAGATGAGAGAGGTCTTAGATAAACAATTTTCACAGAATTCTCCTCATGCTTTTAATTTACTTTTAATATTTAATAAAATATTCTCCAGATTAAATTCTTCTAATTTTTTATCTATTGATATTTCTTTAATAAACGTAATTCCTTTTTGATAATCTTCAATTGAGAAGACAAATGGTTCTGCCAGATAAAATTCAATTTTACCATATCCTCGACTACCGTGACCGCCAATTGATGAATGTTCCAGTAATTTTAAGGCCTGGTAAATATACCTTATATTTTCAATATCATTAATTTCAGGAAAATCGAATATGGAATAAACCATTTCAAATTCAAAAAAACTATTTGGAACAACTCTTTCAAAAAATCTGGGATTTGCGGCAGATGTTAACCGATCGATAGTATTCTCTCCTTTATATTCAGTATAAAGTAATTCGGAATCAATTTTTTCCCACATTTCAATTGTTTCTTTAGTTGGATAGGCATCACGAATGGTCAGACGAGTCGGTCCAAAAACATTTCCCTTCTTATCATCTGCAGCATTTCCAAATATAGTGCAAACCATACATTTACCGCAATCGCAAGGTTCTCCCTTACCAGATGATATTTTTATTTTTCCTTCGGCAAATTCAAGAAGCATTCTCATTTTTCCTTTAAGACTCGATCCAGGAATATAAGGATGTTTTGTAGAAGGATCCCTTAAGACGGGACTATCTACACCTCCAATTTCCATAGCATCTTTACTCCCACCAACATGAAGCCCAGTTAAAGTTTTGATCCTTCCTTTAAAAATAACATTACCAAGAAGTTTTGCCATTTTTTTCTCCTTATAATAATTAATTATCTTTCCCGCCAAAAAATTTGTGATAAGCAACTATGGCTTCAGAAAAAAATAAAAAATTTTGAAGAGCAATTATAGGCTTTTCAGCTCTAATTACGGCATTTATGGCATCTTCAAATAATTCTTGAAATGGTTTTACAGATTTATTTTTTCCTGCTGCATATGCCAACTTAGGCTTCAGCATTATCAAATCTCTTTGAATATTTTCGCTTAACTTATTTGGATTCTTATGAAATTCATTTCTAATTCGACTTATTGCACCGTAGACATTTCGGATTTGATTTGTTTTAATGTCCTTTGCAAACTCTTTTCCTTTTAATTTTGCTAACTCATTGATATCATCCGGAGTTAAAGTTCCTAAATCAGTTATGCCTTTTAAATCTGTTTTCATCTTTTTTCCTCCTTTTAATTCTTATGTAATGATCATTTTTTTCTTGTTTTTAATAGAATATAATTTGCTGGAATATTTATACGCCAAATTAGATGAGGATCTGATAGGATAGGAGCAAGCAAAGAAGCAAGTTTATTTTCATTATCATGAATTTCTTTATATCCTAAACCTGCACGGCGTTTCAACGAATAATGGATTTTATGTTGAGCTCTGGCTAACCAGGACGGATCTTGCTTACCATCAGAATAAATACTTTTTTCTCTTAATACTTTAAAATACCTTATTAAGCTTCTAAGAGCTACTTCATTAGAATCTTTTGTTTTAATGAAATTTACGACCTTTTTAGCCCAATTAATTAAATTTATTATATCTTCCCAATGATAGGCTTCGCCAAAAAGACATAAAGCATTCTTTTCAGTAGGCTTATCTGTATCCAGATTTTTTGCTTTATTTTCTTCTTCTCCAGTTATCTTAGCTGCTAATCGTATTGGAAAGGATGGTTTAATTATACTAATTCCACCTGAAATAGTTATATGAGGATTATTTGACACAAAACGTTTAAAATCCGAATAAACATCAATAGCAAAATCTATAATTTGAGTCCATCCTCCGACTGCAAAAAGATCATCTCCACCGCTATAAGAGATATAAATTTTATGTTTAGAAGCTAGATAATTAATATATCCGGAGAAGAAAAGTACCATTAAGCGAGATAAACTTGCAATTCTAGAGAGTGTCATTTGCTTATCTGCAAAACCATATGCAAATATTGATCCTAAAGAATCAACATCCATTCGTAGAATACCAAGAGCCGGGAATCCTTCAGATAATTCAGATAATTCTTCAAAACTTAAAATATCACCTTTAGAATCTTTCTCAGCTGTATTTCCTAAAAATCGAAACTGATAGCTTACAGACGTTTCCATACTTCGAGCAATGGATATATATACTGGATCATTAAAATCTAGTAAATTTATTCTTATAAAATCAACAGAAGCAGTGGAAGGAATTTGCATTAAAACATTTCTTATGTTATCGATTATGCTTTGTCTACCTTTTGATTCAAGTAAAAAGATTATAGATTGTTTTAACTTCTTTATTGGAATTATTAATATTCCTTCTTTAGCAGATATTTCACCATCAAAATTATGTATTAAAAGAAAGGTGTTAATACGGGGTAGTTCTTGACCAATTTTCTGTTGGAGAATGCAAGATTGACAGCGATGATAATCTTCATTATCCTTTAAATAAAAATATTCTCCACAAACATTACAAATTTTAATTTTATTATCATCAAAATTCTCAGGTCCCCAAAAATCTGAATCATTAATAAGTTCAAGATTTTTTTGAAATTTTGCATCTGATATTTGTTGAAGCATTTTTCTTTTGACATCATTAAAATTGACTATCTCATTTTCTTTAAAGGCATCCCACACTAATATTATAGATATATCGCCATGAAACTCATCAAATAACCATTTATTTATTATTCTTTTAATAGTAATCAACTTATCAATAATATCTTTTCTATTTGGAGCTAGAATAGAAAAACCACCTCCACCACTCATAAGCAAATGAGTATTTAATAGCTTGATTTCATTTAAAATAAAATTAGATATTATCTCAGTATATAAAATTATTAGGAAAGATCTTCCTCTCAATATTTTAGATGTTCCTTTCTGCTCACTATGGCTTAAATTTGCAATCCGATAGATAAAATTTTGGATACCACCTATATCCGCTTCAATAAGTAAAAATGGTTTTTCTAAATTATCAGTTTCTGAAATACAATCTGCATATGCTGCAGTAACCCTTAAATGATCATATAATGCAATATCTGGTAAAACTTTATATCCTGCAGAACTGACTCTAGTTGTCCATTTTTCTAATATTGCAAGTAGTGTATTACATAATTCGCGAAATTCTAATTCTTTTGGTATTCCATCTATCTCTTTTAAAAATTGATCCCAACTTGGTTTGTGTAGATCGATTAATTCTTCTTCTGTAAAATTATTTGGATAATCTTCTGGAAAAACATCTGTTATCGATAAAGCACCTGGCCTTAAGTAAGTAGTCTTTTGATCGGTTTTTTCTATTTTTCTAATATTTTGGATATAATTAAATAAAGAAAATAGTGGACGTCTCGCTTCTATAACTTTTTCATCTTCTCTCTCTTCAGCGGAACTACCATCAGCTATTCCTAAAGCATAATCCCTATTACTATCATGATGCTGTCTGGCTATTCGTGCCGCTTCTTCTATGAAATCCTTAAGACATTTATGTTTGCCTAAATATTCTCTTATAAACCTTTCACTATTTACATGATGTGGTACAGTAGTTTTCTCAGCACGATATTGGAACTTACCTATATCATGAAAAAGAGAACCAATAAAACGTGCTTTTCTTTCATTCGTCCATTCCAGCATTATATGGCTCCTAAAATTTTATTTACTTATAAAAGTATCTTATACCATCCCATTCCAAACACTGTCCCTTTACCCACATGAAGATATTCACCGATTTTCAACCAGGGATAAAAGGGACCGATCTCTCCGCAATAGGTAATTTTGCCAACAAAACCAGCTAAGGGTAAATTCTGCCTTTGTCGATTGGAATAGCGCTGAAAGCTGATGTTTTTAAGCTCGCTCTGCAAAATTTTTACTTCTGCCGCTTTTTTAAAATCAATGGGGTATTCTATTTTTTCTCCGTTTCCATGAAAAAAGTTTAAACTTTTAAAACGACGAACAATAAATTTCAGTAAGGTCTCAAATTCCAATTGCTCGATTTGTTGACCACGTAGCTGAATATTGGTAGGTGTTAAAAACTGTAAAGTAATTTGCGGGATAAATTTTTCCTTCAACTCCTCAACATTTAAACGCTCAAAATCATTCGTTAACTTCTGGGTATCGATAGAATAAATCTCTTTTCGCTCCCCTTTTCCATTAATCGCCTTGAGAGAAAACACTTCAAACCTCCCCTTATCCATCCCGATTCCTTCTTCTCCCATTTTGATAAATGCATATAAAAAATAAGGAATATAGTCGATCGCTTTACCGATCAATATCAGGTTAAGATATAAGATTTCATCTTTTAAGAAAAATCTCTTTGAAGTGAGAGGTGGTTCGATGACAAAGGGACGAGGGACTTCCTGTTTTTTTTCATTTTTAGTTTGAAAGAGATAACTGTAGGCGCATTTCTGCACGAGTTCACAGATTTCGCATTGGCGATGAGAAACAATACAGATGGTATGTTTGAGTACGTGGCCGAATTTTCCCCGGAAAGTAGATCCTTTGAAATCAGGCAAACCGAAAGAGTTGAGTGTCCGCAGGCCATATTCAAATTTTGCAATCTGCATATATTGGCCTAATTAATTAAAAACAACTAATTAATTAGTGAGACCCAACAAAATATAATTTAAAATTATTATTATAAAAGTCAAGTTTATTTTTATTTTTTAATAATTTTATTACGATGTAAACCTGGTAAAAAAATATTTGGATATAAATATCCATTCGCTGTTTATTTCAGATATGATATTTTAATTATCTTTTTTCCCCTCCCCTGCCTTCCGGAAGGCTTCCAGCACTTCTTCGGCCTGGCGGT
>CAYMXZ010000122.1:0-10302 GCA_964394475.1 uncultured Caldithrix sp.
TTTTCGATATCGACCAATTCATTTAAAAGATTGCTCATAAAATTTCCTCCATAAGATAATTTTATGGTTAGGGTGACAGGTGATAGAATTTTTCATCGATTTTTCTTACCACCTACCTTGATAACTGCTGTAAAGTTAACAAATTTTTTTATAAAAACAAGTGAGAGGGAAGTTATTAATTTGAAGAGGAGATAAATTTTAATAATTCATTCAGATCGAATGGTTTTCGCAGATAGGCATTAATTCCTATTTGATCTAATTCTGCTTTTTGGGCTTGATCTTCAGACCCTGTAGTAATAATAATTGAAATGCGAGGTAATTTTTTACGAAACTCCTGACAAATTTTCTTTCCATCCTGATCGGGCAGAGACAGGTCCAGAATGACTGAGCGGATTTGCTTGGAATATTTACGAAATTTTCTCTTACCTTCCTTCCCGGTGAGTGCCGTTAAAACCGTAAAACCTTTTATCTCTAAAAGTTTTTTAATCATAAAAAGCAAATCATAATCATCTTCAATGACAAGAACGTGTGAGTTTTCGTTCATTCCATTCATCGGTTTATTTTTTAATACTTTAGAATTGTCGGAAGAAGATTGTGAATGTTTAGTCATTTTTTTCTTTTTATAAAGCATATTTATTTATAATCTTCGATAAATTTTTGCACTGATTTCTCAATGTCATCAGCTAAATTTTTTATTTCCTCTTTTATAGCGGATTCAGACAATTTCTTTGCGGTGGGATCGTCATAGTTCCATTCCAATCTTTTACAATTAACCGGGAAATGAGGCAAACGATCGTTGAGAGCCGGATGCATAACTATTACAAAGTCAGCCTTTTGATGTTTAACCATATCGTATCCCTTTGAAAAATAAAAATTCATATTGAAATTTCTTTCCTGCATTACTTCTAAAACCAGGTAATGGATACGATCGGGATTCAGACCGAAACTCTGGCTATCGAAATATTCAAAACCATGTTTTAGCAAATACGCCTGTGCAATAATACTGCGACAGCTGTTCTTTTCGGACACAAAGAAAACCATTTTTTTAGAGGGCATCTGTAGAATTCTCCTTGTGAAATTTAGTGACCTGGCTGATGTATTTTTATGAAATGGGTATTGTCTAATAATCCATTTTTATTCCACATGAAATCAATTTGATCCTATATATGTCGTTTGCCCTGGATAAAATCTTCAGCAATTTTTACATCGTCTTCACTCCCGATAATGAGAGGAACGGTTTGGTGGACACTGGTAGGAACAATATCCAAGATTGGAGTGTGTCCATCAGAGGCTCTTCCACCAGCCTGTTCAACAATAAACGCTAGCGGATTTGCTTCATAAAGCAATCGCAGTTTCCCCTGTTTACGAGAAGGCGATTTATTGTCGCCAGGGTATAAAAAAATACCTCCATACAGCAAATTACGATGGAAATCGGCCACTAAAGAGCCAATATATCGGGAATTGAGAGGACGCCCATCTTCAGGAACTACCTGTTTCGCCCAGCGGACATAATTCTTTACTCCTTCATCCCAATAATCGAAGTAACTCTCATTAATGCTATATATTTTCCCTTTTGAGGGTATTTTCATATTCTCATGAGAGAGAACGAATTCTCCATAACTGGGATCTAAGGTAAATCCATATACCCCGCTGCCTGTGGTATAGACCAGCATGGTGCTTGATCCATAGATAATATAACCCGCACAAACCTGTTTTCGACCAACCTGTAGTATATCAGTTTCATTACCGGGTTTCCCTTCCGGGGTAACGCGACGGAAGATACTAAAAATGGTGCCGATACTGACGTTGGCTTCGATGTTCGATGAACCATCTAACGGATCAAAGCAGCAGACATAACGCCCTAAAGGGTAATTGGAAGGAATGGGAATAATGCCATCGGATTCTTCGGAGGCAAGGGCGCATAGTTGTCCCCCATGCACCAGGGCCCGTACCATGGTCCGGTTAGCAAAAACATCTAATTTTTCTTGAGATTCACCGTGAATATTTATTCCCCCCGCTTTCCCTAAAATATCTGCCAGACCCGCTTTATTCACATAGTAAGATATAATTTTACCAGCCAGAGCAATATCCGTCAAAAGGGCGGTGAAAGAGCCCGTTGCGTGGGGGTATTTACGTTCTTGTTCAATGATATGTCTATTTAGAGTTTCAATGAATTGATGCATTTTTAATCTTCACCTAATATAATAACACCATTTTTCAAAAACTTTTTGTCAATTTTTACTATTCTTAATTGTAAAAATCACCGAAAATATTGAACTATATGAGCGGTAAAAAAAGAAACTTAATACTTTATCAGCGGGCCATCAACACCGGGACACTCGCCCGACGCATCACCTGAACTGTGGTACTTCCAAGGATAGCCTCACGGATGCGAGAATGGCCGTATGATCCCATTATAATTAGATCGATTTTCTTTTCTCCGGCAACGGTGATGATCCTGGTAGCCGCATCACCCGCTACAACTTCTTCCTCCAGATTCTGTATTTTATAAGGCGCTAAATATTCGCGTGCTTCCTGCAGAATCTGTCGGCCCACAGTAGTCGAGTCATTAACATTTAACACGAATAAAGGTAAATTTAATTTAGAAGCGAAAAAAGCTGATAGGGCTAATGCCTTGCTGGCATTTTCACTTCCATCATATGCCACCATTATTTTTCGAATTTCTTTAAATTCTTTCGGGGAAATGAAAATTGGTTTTATACACAGGCGAGTCAAGGCCTCTAAGGTTGCGCCGAGCATCTTATCGCTCCACTTGGCGAATTCTCCTCGCGCTCCTAAAATGACCAAATCGGTCAATCGGGCTTTATCGCAAATAACATCTACTGGATTTCCACTCTCTTTTTCTAAAACATATTCAATATTTTTTGGCTTTAGCAATAATTCAACTTTTCTTAGAATCTCATCTGCTTTCTGATCTAATAGTTTTTGTGATTCCTCCTGATAGCCAGCAGAAGGAATAATAGGAGCAAATCCCTCTACTCCAATGGCTACCGCCCATTCAAAGATTCGAATATCGATCACCGTCAATACCCTTAACAGAGCCTGAAACTTTTGTGACATCATGATTCCATATTGCAGAACTGGTTCCGTAAAAGCTGAACCATCTACTGCTACTAGAATCGATTTGATCATAGGAACCCCGACATTTTTTTTTATTACCTGCTTATTATAATAAAGTTATGAGAAATATTCAACATCATAATGAAAAGCGATAGGATTTTTTATAAGTAATAAAAATTGAGTATTACAGGGTGAAATCGAGTCCGAAGAATTCGAAATTTTTACTGAACTTTAATTTTGATGAAATCATTTGATTTCACCTGGCCAATTATTTGGGATTCAGTTAAATGAACTGAATGTAATTTTTTCAACATTTTTTCTGCTTTATTGGCCGGGATGGAAATCAACAAACCTCCGGAGGTCTGAGCATCATTTAACAATAACTGCTGGTTTTCAGTAATTTCTGGGGCATAAACCACATAAGGGCGAGTAAATTCAAAATTATCACGGGTACCACCGGGAATTACCCCGGCCGTTAGAAATGATAACACCTTGGGCAGGAAAGGAATGTTTTTATAATAAATTATGGCAGAAGTTCCGGAGCCGTTCATCATCTCCAGAAGATGTCCTAACAGGCCGAAACCGGTAACATCCGTGCAGGCATTTACCGGGAATTCTTCCATAATCTCCGCTGCTGATTTATTGAGAAGTGACATGGTATTTATTAAAACTGTTTCTATTGAAGAATCGAGCATTCCCCGTTTTAGTGCGGTTGAAAGGATTCCCGTCCCCAATGGTTTGGTTAAAATTAACATATCCCCTTCGCGGGCGGTGCTGTTGCGCAAGATTTTTTTAGGATGAACAATGCCGGTGACGGCCAATCCAAATTTGGGTTCAGTATCATCTACTGTATGTCCCCCGATGATAGAAATGCCAGCTTCGGCAGCTTTGCTCTGGGCACCCTCCAGGATTTTTTCCAGCACACTTACCGGTAACCTGTTACTGGGAAATCCAACAATATTCAGGGCAAACAGAGGTTTACCACCCATGGCATAAATATCACTCAAAGAATTCGTGGCGGCAATGGCTCCAAAATGAAACGGATCATCAACTACCGGGGTAAAGAAATCAACGGTCTGTAAAATGGCGGTCTGCGAATCAATTTGATAAACGGAGGCATCATCTGAAGTTTCAATCCCTACTAATACCTGTGCATCACCCGCACGAGGCAGTTTTTTCAATACTTCTTCCAAAACCTGGGGTCGTAATTTGCAGGCACAGCCTAAACCATGAGTATACTGTGTTAACTTTACTTCTTTTGCATCTACCACTATTACCGGCTCGGTCGATTGAGGAGAAAGCTGTTGAATTACCTGATAAATTTCTTGGGCAGCCTCCTCGACCTCCTGTAGAGTGGTCATGCGACCGGTGGAAAGTCGGATCGTTCCCATGGCATATTCCAGAGGCACTTTCATGGCGGATAAAACATGCGAAACATCAATCCGATCACTATGGCAAGCAGCACCTGCGGAAGCAGCAACAGTGGTTAATTGTGAAAGTATGGTATTAGCTTCCAGGCCGGGGAAGCTAATGCTCAAGGTATTGGGAAGTCGTTTCTGTGGATGCCCATTCACCCGGCAAGTGTGAAATTTCTGCTTTAATTTTTGTTCTAATAAATCGCGGGTTTTTTGCATCTGTAACTGATACTCGGATAGGTGGTCGATGATCAGTTGAGCTGCTGCTCCCAGACCCACTATTTCAATGACATTTTCGGTGCCCGCCCGCTGTTCCATTTCCTGACCAGCTCCATGTATCAATTTTTCCAGCTTTACTCCGTGGCGTTTATAAAGCACTCCTACTCCCTTAGGAGCATAAAATTTATGTCCAGCGATGGAGAGAAGATCTACTTCCAGCTTATCCACTCTTACCGGTATTTTCCCCACACTTTGCGCGGCATCGGTATGCACTATAATTCCTTTTTTATGGGCCAGCCGAGAAATTTCTTTGATCGGTTGAATAGTTCCCACCTCATTATTTGCATGCATAATACTGATTAAGATCGTTTGAGGATTGATTGCTTTCTCGACCTGTGCCGGATCGACTATTCCGTCTGAATCAACCGGTAAGTAAGTGACACGAAATCCTTTTTCCTCCAGATAATGGCAGACCTCCAGGATAGCTGGATGCTCGATTTGAGAAGTAATAATGTGATTACCCTTTTCTCGATACGCAAAGGCGACTCCTTTTAGCGCAAAATTATTTGATTCCGAGCCCCCGCTGGTAAAAATGATTTCATCTATTTCACATCCTAAAAGTCCTGCCACCTGCTGACGGGCTTTTTCTACAGCCTGGCGAGCAGATACTCCAAAAGAATGACTGCTGGAGGGATTCCCAAAAATATGATGAATGTAGGGCAACATGGCTTCTGCTACCGCAGAATCCAACGGAGTTGTTGCATTATAATCAAGATAAATCGGATTTTTCAAATTCACCGGGAATCATCCCCTTCAATTTAAAAAACATTAATCCACTCACTTTGAATTACCATCAAAGCAATTTTTCTGTCAGGTTTCTCCCCCAAAAGAAAGTGAGCATTTTTAATTCCTTAAATTGAACGGTAGCACTATTACTAATCGTCATCGGCAATCGGTATTGCTTCATCACTCCCGGAATATTCACCGCCGTCCGTCCAATTATTTTCGATTGGAAGCGTTGCGTGCCCCACTCACTTAAAAAAAGAATTAGAATGGATTATTCCTAAGCCTGTTTTTGTCTTTCAAGCGCTAATTTTCTTTCGGCTTTTTTTCTTTTAATATATCTTTTGCGGCGTGCTCTTTTTTCGCGACGATTGTACTGTTTACTCATATTTTCCTCCGTTTATGTTAAATATTGGGTAATATTTTCATTTTTTTCTTGATCATACTGGTACTGCTGGATGAACCGAAAGAACTCTTCAACTGTTTTCACCCGCAACCCTTTCCATTGCTGATTCCAGGGTTGATCCAGACAAACTGCCATTCTTCCACTATCGGCAAACTCCTGTAAATTATCGGCATAATCGTCTAATAAAGCTATTCCTGGGATCTCAGATTTATAATAAGTAATATGAACTTCATTGGTCGGAATTTTATATTTTCCTATCCAGATATAAGTTGATGATTTGATGAAGTCGGGTTGGGCAGTGACAATAACAATTTCATATTCATTTTTCCACTTCTGAAGGGCTTCCAAAGACCCGGGATACGGAAGAGCATTTTCCATAATATCTTCAATAAAACCAGGTTCCATAAAGCGATAAATATCCGTCCCGATAGGGAAAAAGTCTTCTATCTGACGAGAAGTAATGGGTTGAATCTGATGGTCGGGATAAACCTGTTTGTACACCCGAATCAGGCTTCCCACAAAGTCACGAATAACCCCATCCAGATCAATCAAAACCCGGGGTTTTTTATCACGAATAGGCTTCTGATCGAATTTCGCTTCAGATTTATTCATACTCATTTAATGTAGTCCACCACTGATTCTGCGTTATCTACTCCAATTACATTTCCATTCATCCATTGACAGTCATCACTGGCAAAGACGGATATAGCATTGGCTACATCTTCTGGTGTCGTTAATCGTCTGCCCGGATTTCGTTCGATTGCGGCATGAATCATTTTTTCATGACCGGGGATTTTCTGTAAGGCCGGCGTATTTGTTACTCCACCTCGAATGGCATTCGCCGTAGCACCAATGGGTGCTAATTCCATGGCCAATTGACGAATGTGGGATTCCAGGGCCGCCTTCGCTGCTGAAACTGCCCCATAATAAGGCACGACGTGAGTACTGCCGTAACTGGTCATGGCGAAGATACGACTTCCAAAACCCAACAATTTTGCCCAGTATAATTCCTGTACCCAGTATACCAGGCTATGCGCCATTACATCCAGAGTCATTTCCATATTTGATTGAGTGATAGCCTCATCCGGGTTGTCAGTAATATACGGTTTTAGAGTACCGAAGGCTAAACTATGCAGAAAGACCTGTATATATTCGCCTTCCGGGAGGGTAGCGCGAATCTTTTTTATCACTTCCTGGCGTTTATCGGCCGCTGCTGCATTAATATTAAAAAAAACCGGCGCTTTGCCATATTTTTTTATTTCATTCTTTATTTCATCCACTTTATACTGGGTTTGTTTCCGATCCAGATGAACCCCGAAGATAAAATACCCATCGCGTGCCAAACGCACTGCCGTTGCCCCTCCAAAACCGCTGGAACACCCCAAAATAAGAGCGTATTTCTTTTTTGCTTTTTTTATGTCCATCAGAGTATTCTCCTCTCTATAATTGAACTATTTTTTATTTCTTCCGCTTATAAATCCTATCGAGCAACTCTTGATTATGCAAGCCATTTTTACCATTGCTGAGAAGGGGTTCATCATACAAAATGGCATGGGCAAAATGGTCCAGCATCAATGCATAATATTGGCGATTTAACACATGTATTTTTTCAATGCCTCGTTCACTGACCAATTCTAATTCAACCTCCTCCTCCAGTCGATTGAAATTTTGAAGGCTTAATTTACCTTTAGAACCCCAAAATGTCAAGCCACTTTCCCGTCTAATGGTAAAAGAAAGATAGGCACTTCCGATAATACCACTCTCGAATTCCAGACTGATCACTGCATTTTTTTCAATACTCTTACGGGAATATCGGGGTTTCAAGAAAAATTTCAGATCAATAATCTTTTTACCGGTGACATATTCTAATAAATCGAGTAAGTGGGAACCTAAATCTGCCACGGCTCCTCCTGCGGAAATGAACGGATCTTCCAACCATTCCCGTTGAATCATACTGGCATTTATTCCCAAATAGCCCCCGGCATAACTCAATTCCCCTAACAATTCACCCTGGACCAATTCTTTAGCGGTTTGTATGGCATCGATAAACCGCATGACAAAAGCGGACATAAGCTTTACTCGATAACGTTTACAATAGCGGATAATATTCTTCATTTCAACAGCACTCGAGGTCATCGGCTTTTCCAGTAGAACATGCTTTCGATGTTTAGCGGCCAATATTGCATGTTCCGTATGCAAAGCCGGAGGGGTTGCTACCACCACGGCCTCAATTTCAGGATTTTTCACCAATTCCATGGGATTTGAATAATAATAAGGGATCCCATATTTTTGAGAGGATGAATGAGCGCTGTCGATTTGTCGCCGGGAGATCGCCAACAGGCGAGCATGCTTGGTCTTTAAAAAAGCCGGGATCAATCGCTTTTCAGCATAAGATCCAAATCCAATAATACCGTAATTTATACTATCTTTTATCATGGACTATGGTGTTTTTTCTACGATGAATAATCTTCATTAAAAGGCAAAATAGATTGATTAAAGTCCACCATGAAAAAGAGTAAACTTTTACGAAAAATTCTAACGAACTTTTCTTTAAGAATTCCAGTGTATGAATTCATCTTAAAAAATGAAAATGGAAAGTTGACCAACCAATGCCACATTCGATAAATAACCCGAAAAAGATTTTTTCAATAGCCTTCTATCTGGCTACGTCGAATTTCTCTATCAGCTTAAAATCTCATCGGCATGAAGCAAATCAGAAAATTGTTCATTCTTAATCGCTTCTGCATTAGCCTGTGCCCGGGATAAAGCACTTACAATATAACGATTGGCAATAAAAATTTTCCGGGGTTCGATTTCTGCTTCCTGCAATAACAAGTAACCTACATATTGATAACTGTATAATTCGACCAGATCTCTGGCCGCTACTTCCTGAAATTGAATGTCGTTTTTATCGAGAACATATTTAAGGCACTCCAAATAAATGGTGCGAATTTCTTTCAAATGTTCAGCCAAACGATTCAGATTGCCTTTATAGTCCCGTTTCGCCAGTTGGTTAAAATCATCAGCTAGCAGATCATTCAATACTCCACCCATAGCCGCCACTACCTGTAATTGGGATGTTCCTTCATAAATGTTAGTGATACGAGCATCACGAGCCAGCCGTTCAATGGTAAATTCTTTCATATATCCGGCTCCACCATGAATCTGGAGCGAATCATAGGTTATCTGATTAGCAGATTCAGTTAAAATTAACTTCGTCATGGGAGTGAGCAAAGCCGCAATTTTCGAGGCTTTTTTGAAGCGTTCATTTTCTTCCTCAAACGCTTTACCCTCTTCCTTCAATCGATTTATTTTCTCCTCCAGTTTATCGCGTAGATCAACAACTTTCGCGGTGGCATATAACAACGAGCGATTGCTTTCCAGTGTCACCCGCATGTTAATCAGCATATTGGTAACTACCGGAATATGATAGATGGCTTTTCCAAACTGTTCTCGGGCGCGAGCATAATTCACTGCGGCGTCATAGGCAGCCTGGGAGATACCCAAGGCCTGGGCGGATACACCCAGACGGGCACCGTTCATGAGATCCATGACATATTTAATGAGACCGAATTTTCGTTTTCCAATTAACTGAGCCGGGGTATCGTTAAATTGCAGTTCACAGGTAGGAGAGCCATGAATACCCAGTTTGTTTTCTATTCGTCTGATCTTTACGGTTTCATCGCCATAACAGACAAAGAGACTTAAGCCGCGGCCATCTTTGGTACCCGGTTCAGAACGGGCTAATACCAGCAATACATTACCATTTCCATTGGTGATAAATCGCTTTACTCCCCGCAAAAACCATTGACCACTCTCATTTTGATAGGCATGCAATTTTACCGCCTGCAAATCCGATCCTGCATCCGGTTCAGTTAGTGCCATAGCACCCGTATATTTTCCGGAGGCAAAACCCGGTAAAAACTCGTCCATCTGTTCGGGCGATCCATATTTACGAATGGTTTCAGCAATATCCTGCAATCCGAAAATATTCATTAATGAGGCATCAGCCCGGGAAACAATTTCTATGGCCATCATGTAGACGGTGGTTGGGAAATTCAATCCCCCGAATTTTCGGGGAAGAGTGAATCCCATGAGTTCCGCCTGGGCTAATTTCTCTAAGGATTCACCTGTCCCCTTTGCATAAGTCACTTTCCCATTTTCCAGGCGGCTTCCTGATTCATCCACACTGGCGGCACGCGGTGCGATAAAATTGGCGGCCAAATCTCCAACGATTTCCAGAACCTTTCGATAATTATCAAGAGCATCGTGATAATCGCGGGGAGCATAATTATATTGTTGATGCTCAGTGTACCCATGCTCCATTATTTCAACGACTTCCTGCAAATTCAGATGCTGAAACTGAAATTGGAGATCAGCATTATCATTAAAAAAATT
>CAYMXZ010000123.1:0-10187 GCA_964394475.1 uncultured Caldithrix sp.
ACGGGTGCCAATAATCGGATCACCCCCAATTCCAATACAGGTGGATTGTCCCAAACCCGCGCGTGTAATCTGATCAACTGCTTCATAGGTGAGCGTTCCACTCCGGCTGATCACACCGACTTTCCCTTCCCGATGAATAAAACCCGGCATGATGCCCACTTTGCATTTTCCCGGTGAAATAATACCCGGACAGTTAGGTCCGATTAAGCGGGTACCGACTTTTTTTAAATGATGATAGACTTTCAACATATCTAAAGTTGGAATGCCTTCAGAAATACAGACCACCGTTTTAATGCCGGCATCTGCCGCTTCCAAAATGGCATCGGCCGCGGCGATGGGGGGTACAAAGATGATGGAAACATTGGCTCTGGTTTTCTGAACAGCCGCTCTGACGGTATCGAATATTGGAATTCGGTTCTCAAATTTCTGTCCCCCCTTGCCTGGAGTAACACCAGCCACGATTTTGGTACCGTATTCTAACATCTGTAAGGTATGAAAGGTACCTTCCTTGCCGGTGATTCCCTGTACCACAACACGAGAGGTTTTATCTACCAGGATACTCATCGTCCATTTCCTTTTTCATTTTTTGTGTTTATTGTAAAACTCTTACAACCTTTTTTGCCGCTTCATGCAACGTTTCGGCTACTTCAAAATTCATTTTTGAGTGACGCAGAAGTACTGCCGCTTCGCGGGCATTGGTGCCTGCCAGGCGTATAACCATCGGCACATGAATATCAACCGATTGGGCCGCTTCGATAATTCCGTTAGCTACCCGATCGCACCTCACGATGCCACCAAAAATATTGATTAAAATGGCTTTGACATGTGGATCGGATAAAATAATTTTGAAACCATTTTTAACCGTCTCTACATTGGCTCCACCACCTACATCCAGGAAATTCGAGGGCATTCCTCCGGCCAGCTTGATAATATCCATAGTGGCCATTGCCAAGCCGGCGCCATTTACCATACAACCCACATTCCCGTCTAACTTAATATAATTCAGTTTATATTTCGAGGCCTCTATTTCCAGGGGATCTTCTTCTTGCAGATCACGCATTTGCAGAATATCAGGATGACGAAAAAGGGCGCTGTCATCAAAATTCATCTTTGCATCCAGAGCCAGCACTCTTCCGTCACCGGTAACCACCAATGGGTTGATTTCGGCCAGGGAGGCATCGCTTTCCACGAAAGCCCTGTACAGACTTAAGATAAACTTTACGGCATTTTTGATTTGCTCGCCGATTAATCCTAAACCAAACGCTATTTTGCGTGCCTGAAAAGCCTGTAAACCAATCTGAGGATCGATGTATTCTTTGATGATAGCCTTCGGTTTCTCAGCGGCTACTTTTTCTATTTCCACTCCTCCCTCAGTAGAAGCCATTATTACTAATTGTGAAACGGAACGGTCTAATACAATTCCAAGATATAATTCCCGGCGAATATCAATACCCTCTTCAATCAACAGGCGTTGAACCACCTTTCCCGAAGGACCCGTCTGGTGAGTAACCAATCTCATCCCCAGCATCTGACTTGCTATAGCTTTTACCTCCGGGATTGAATGGGCTAATTTTACCCCGCCCGCTTTTCCTCTGCCACCGGCATGAATCTGAGCCTTAACGACGAATACCTTTCCCCCCAGCTCACTGGCAATTCGTTCAGCGTCCTCCGGACTAAAAGCAACCTTGCCTCGAGGAACATCCACTTCATATTTTCGCAAAATTTCCTTTGCCTGGTATTCATGAATATTCATCAAAAAACTCCAATTTTTATCCGCAATTTAGGATGTTATTTTTTATAGGAAAACCAGATTATAGAATTCTTGTACCACGAATACATTCCAATTTCAGGGGATGACAACTGTTCCTGCTCTACCCTTCACGGCATCCACTGATTTTTCGATGGAAGTAATAATAACTCTTTTTCCTCCGCTTTCTAAAAAATTAATGGCCGCCTGGATTTTCGGCCCCATACTTCCAGGCGGAAAATGCCCTTCTTGCAAATATTTTTTTGCCTCACTAACGGTCAGCTGATCCAGAAATCTCTGGTCCGGCTTTTTAAAATTCAACGCCACTTTTTCGACCGCGGTAAGAATCATTAATTCATCGGCCTGCACATCCCGGGCCATTACCGCCGATGCTAAATCCTTATCAATCACAGCATCGATTCCCTCATACCAGCCGTTCCGCTGGTCAATATAAACCGGAATTCCTCCTCCGCCAGCGGCAATCACCACGATATCATTTTCTAATAATAACCGGATCACTTGTTTGCCAACAATTTCTCTGGGAATGGGAGAAGGCACGACTCTTCTCCAGCCTCGCCCCGGATCTTCTTTCAGTACCCAGCCAGGTCTCTTGCTCATCTCTGCTACTTTTTCTTTTTTATAAAAAGGACCTACAAATTTGGTGGGATTCGTAATAGAAGGATCGTCGGGGTCTACTAATACCTGAGTAACAATGGTAGCGACTTCCTTTTTAATTCCACGATCATGCAACTTGTTTTGCAGACATTGTTCCACCATGTAACCCATTCCCCCTTCGGTATCGGCCACAATGACTCCTAAAGGTAACACCGGTACCAGATGGCGGGATTCTTCTACTCGGATTAACGCATTGCCCACCTGCGGGCCATTGCCGTGGGTAATAATTACCCGATACCCGGAGGCGATTAATTCCACCACGCCAGTTAAACTCTGGCGGGTGTTGGCGAACTGTTGGTGGATGTTTCCTTCTTCAAATTCCTGACTGATGGCATTTCCACCTAATGCTACGACAATGATTTTATTCCTTTTCATTGGAAAAATTTCCTATCGAATCAAGATGATTTTTTATTTAATCAAAACCTGTCTTTCTTAAGAAAAAAGTGGACCATGCATTCAGGATGCCTATTTTAAAAATTTTTTCAGGGCATCATACAAATCTGGTTTACCAATTTCCTGGAGCTCATAGGTCACTCTAACTGCTGGTTTGTTTATCTTGATTATTTTTCGTAGATCAATAGGCGTGCCAATGATCACCAACTGGCAGGCAGTGCTATTGATGGTTTTTTCCAAATCTTTAATCTGTTTACTCCCATATCCCATAGCTGGCAGTAATGTACCAATTTCCGGATATTGTTTAAAAGTATCACGAATTGTTCCCACCACAAATGGTCGTGGATCAACTAATTCCTTAGCTCCGAATTTATTGGCGGCCACCACGGCTGCCCCATAGGTCATTTCACCATGAGTAAGGGTCGGTCCATCTTCCACAGCCAGCACTCGTTTCCCTTTGATAAGTTGATAATTCTCCACATAGATAGGAGAAGCGGCTTCGATAATCATCGCTGTGGGGTTCGACTGGAAAATAGATTCTCTCACTATCTGCACATCCTCATTATTGGCAGTATCAATCTTATTAATAACGATCACATGGGCCAGCCGCAGATTGGCTTCACCAGGGTAATAGGAGACTTCATCGCCGGGACGATGCGGATCGACGACGGTGATGTGCAGATCGGGTTTGTAAAATGGGAGATCATTATTGCCGCCATCCCAGACAATGATATCCGCTTCCTTTTCGGCCTGTTGCAGAATATCTTCATAATCCACGCCCGCATAAATCACATTCCCCCGGGTGATGTGAGGTTCGTATTCTTCCCGCTCTTCAATGGTACATCGATATTTATCTAAATCACCCAGTGAGGCAAAGCGCTGCACACGCTGTTGAACAAGGTTTCCATAAGGCATGGGATGTCGAACAGCCACTACTTTTTTACCAGCCTCCTGTAAGATCTCGATTACTCGTCGGGTAGTTTGACTCTTGCCACAACCAGTGCGTACGGCGCAAACCGCAATGACCGGTTTCTTTGATTTCAATTGAGTATGAGCTGGTCCGAGTAATCGAAAGTCAGCCCCTGCAGCATTCACCGCTGCCGCCCGGTTCATTACATAATGATAGGGGACATCACTATAGGAAAATATTACCTCGTCTACCTTAAATTTCTTGATTAAGCTCATTAATTCTTTTTCAGGATATATATTGATTCCCCGCGGATAAAGCTTTCCAGCCAGTTCCGGCGGATATTTTCTACCTTCAATATTCGGTATCTGAGTGGCAGTAAAAGCGACGACTTCATATTGTTGATTGTCGCGAAAAAAGGTATTGAAATTGTGAAAATCGCGCCCGGCAGCACCCATAATGATTACTTTACTTCGCGTCATAATTTTTTTCTCCTGTAAGTATTTTTCCTTCATCGATAATTTCAAAAAGAATGGAACAGAAAAAGCTTCCATTTACACTTCGCATTCCCGGACACCTATTCCATATTCGCAGGATGATATCCAGGGATAAAGAATGTCGGTTATTTAGAAAATAGTTTTGAGCAGGAAAGGGAAAGGTCTCAACTAAATCCGTACCAATGTCGGCAACTCACTAAATAACTTTCACAGACTTTAAACATGGGTTTATTTTTCCCTGAAGATGACGGAAAATATTTTTACCTTCACCAAATTAATTCTTCTTGCGCCAGACCTCGAGAAAAGCTTTCATACCTTTTACAATCCCGTTAAAAGTCCCGATGGTATTTAAAATCGGTTCTTCAATTTCTTCCCGAATAACCCTTTCGAACTGAACAACATCATCGGCTACCAGATGAAATTTATGAATGACCTCTTTAAATCCATCTATGTTTTGATGAATTGATTGAGATGTAGCCGTCAGATTGGTAGTGATCTCATCTAGGTTGGTCAGGATACCGGGCAAATTTTGATTCACTGTTTTAAGGGTGATTTCAGCATTTTTGGCCGTTCGTCGTATCTGAAGAATAGCAGGTATGGCAAATATCGCCAGCAGAAGAATAGCAATGGAGCAAATAAGCACACCAATTTCCCAGAGCATGAACGATCTCCTTGTGTTTAAAAAGCTTAGGCTTTCTTCTTTTTGCCAGATTTCTCTTCCTTGTAGGCGTCCAGACCGGCATCAATCGCTTGTTTCAGGCGACTCTTGCTCTCAATCACGGTTTCTTTGCTTTTTTCGGCCAGTTCCTGAATTTGATCTTCAACTTCCTCGACTTTCTTCTGGGCCACATCTTCGAGATTCTTTAATCGATCAATAGCTGCCCGATAAGTCTGTTTGCTTTTTTCCAGGGCTGCTTCGTATTCTTCCTTAGCTTTCTGAGCAAATTCTTCCGCTTTTTTGCTGATCTCTTCCCGGGTTTCCTTCCCACTCTTCGGTGCATATAGCAACGCAATAATTGAACCGACTAAACTACCGACTAAAAAACCTTTCAAAAAATCTCCGCCACTTCTCATCGTTATCTCCTTATTAATTTTTTATTTAATTGACTACAAAATAAGCAATATAAGTCGGTCAGTCAAGCAATCTAGCAGATAGTAATTTTAAATTTTTTGCTACCTTTCCTCTGTCTATTTACCAATGGGACCAACAAGGTGTCTGTCATTCTTTGTGCTGTTATTTTTTATCCGAAAAATTTCTGACCATCAAATTGCTTCTTTTCAATTATGATGTTAACTTGTCAGCGTTAATGAATAGTCCTTCCACATAGGGAGAATTTTAGAATGAAAAAGAAGATTTTTGTGCTGGATACCAATGTGATTTTGCACGATTACAATTGTATTCACAGCTTTGAAGATAATGATATTGTCATTCCAATTACCGTTTTGGAAGAGATTGATAATTTTAAGCGTGGCGCGGATCAGATTCACTTCAATGCCCGAGAATTTATTCGGATTTTGGACAGCCTCTCTGGTGATCAATTGGTAAGAGAGGGAGTCTCATTAGGGCCAGGCAAAGGTAAAATTCAAATTATTCCCGACCATCAGCATGAAGCAGAAGTGGAAAAATTTTTTTCGTCAAATCGGGTCGATCATCGCATTCTGAGTGTGGCGTATTATTTGACTCATCAATTTCCCCATCGTAAAGTTATTTTTGTCAGCAAAGATGTCAATTTGCGATTAAAAGCAAAGTCCGTGGGAATCATGGCACAGGATTATTTTACTGATCGCATTCAGGACATCGAAAAGTTATATCCCGGGAAACGAGTGCTGAAGGATTTTCAGGAAAGTCTGATTGACCAGCTTTATCAGCCTGAGGGCTTTATCAAGCCAGAACAGCTGGAGGTGAATAATCTGTATCCCAACGAATTCCTGATTTTAAAAAATCAACAAAAGTCAGTTCTGGCTGTTTACCATGCGCAGGAGCATGTGATTCGCCGGGTAGAAAAAAAGAACGCTTATGGAATCACTCCCCGAAATGCTGAACAGACTTTTGCCATGCATGCTTTAATGGATCCCTCTGTTCTGTTGGTAACCCTGTCAGGCCGGGCGGGAACCGGCAAAACACTGATTGCCCTAGCGGCAGCACTGGAAGTCCGCAAGTTTTATCAACAAATTTATCTGGCGCGTCCAATCATTCCTCTCTCGAATCGTGATCTGGGTTATCTCCCGGGAAACTTGGAAGCCAAACTGGATCCCTATATGCAACCACTGTATGACAACCTGAATGTGATAAAAAATCAGTTTGATGAGAACGACAAGGCTTTCAAGCGAATCGGTGAAATGCTGGAGCAGGAAAAATTGTTCATCGCTCCTCTTACTTATATTCGGGGGAGAAGCCTGGAGAAAATTTTCTTTATTGTCGATGAAGCGCAGAATCTAACCCCGCATGAAGTGAAAACCATCATCACGCGGGCCGGGGAAGGAACAAAAATTATTTTTACCGGAGATCCGTACCAGATTGATACTCCCTACCTGGACGCTCAATCCAACGGCTTAACCTACTTGATTGATCGGATGAAGGGTCAATCTATCTATGCCCACATTACCCTGGAAAAGGGTGAACGTTCGTTATTGGCCGATCTGGCCAGCAATTTATTATAAGCGATAGTGATTTCAGCAAACGAATTCTTTTACAGTTTCTCTCGCTTACCGGTTTATCACTGCCACAGTGAGTTCCAGGCAAACAAAAAAAATAGTTCCACTTTCTATTGCTGAAAGGGATCAAAAGGCATCAAAGTCAGTTTGCTGAAGAATTTTTATGATTAAGGTACTGAATATGGCAATCCCGACAATAACCAGCGCGATGGTTACAATAATCAATATTCCCTGGATGACGAAATACAGGCGGAGCTTATCCATCATGGTGACCAATTCGCTCTTGTTTTGAGTGAAACGCGCCGCATTAATCCGATTGGCCGCCTGAAGAAGCAATACCCCCAACCAGATGGGAAGCCAGGCAATGATTATTCCCCAGATGCTCAAGGCTGTTAAAGCTCCTGAGATGATATTCATGATTCCTAAAAATTTTAACCATCCACTCATGCTTTCGCTAACCCGCTGGATTTGATTTAAAATGGTAAGTTCAGCTGACGGTGGTTGAACCACAACTTGTTCCATGGATACCTCCTCGCTTAACCTTTTAAAATTGAAAGATGGATAAATTTTTTTATCTGGTATCTATAATTTCATTCAGGACTATAATGATTTTAAGTAGATTTATTGTTTAATGGTAATATTTCTTTTTAAAACCAGTGAATTCCGGTTGTCCAAGAGTCACTCGATAAAAAAAGGCCGTCAGAAACCCAAGGCCATATCCAATGATCTGAATTGGCATAACCATCGGAACCAGATAGAGCATGCGAGCCGAACGGTATTTCAGCGCGGCGTGTAAACCTGAAACAATTAAGATGAAAACGGCCACTGTCAATAACCAGCGAAAGATTACCCACAAGCCAGTAAAAAAAATACTGCCAATGGCGAAGGCTATCAAACCCAGAGTGGCCATGGCTGGCGCCGCATGCAGCGGTTCCAACATCTCCGGATCAATTCGATACAGATTAATGCGGGCCACTCCCCAATTGAAGACCTGTCGGAAAAATTTTTTTAAGTTGGTGCGGCGCTTGTGATATACAATCGCTTCGTCAATATAAATCACCCTGGCACCGCTTTTCAGCAGACGATGGCTGTATTCAATATCCTGTCCGTGACGCAGAGACCCAAACCCTCCGACTTTCTGATACAGTGCGCGGGAAAGTCCCATATTAAAACTACGGGGATAAAAGGTGGCTAACTTTTTTCCTTTACGTCCTCTCAATCCGCCAGTGGTGATGAAAGAGGTCATTGAATAATTAATGGCCTTGAGGAGATCAGGGAAATCGGCACGGAAGCTGTCGCGGCCACCAAAAGCCTCAGCGTGCTGCTGGGATAATTGCCGGTCGATATGTGTTAACCAATCAGGTGGCACCGTACAATCACTGTCGATAAAAATAAAAAAATCGCCGCTGGCTCTTTCCATTCCCATATTGCGAGCCGCACCCGGTCCCTGATTAGGCTGAGTAAAAAAATGCAACGGAAATGGTATTTGATTGCGGAAGGATTCGACTATCTGCCTGGTGTTATCTTTTGAGCCATCATCGGCAATGATCAGTTCAACCCGCTGTGAATCAAAATCTAAATAGGTGAACGACTGCAATAATTCCGCAATCTCATCCTGGCGATTGTAGGAGGGGACAATAATACTGTATCTTGGATAGAGATACGATTTTGTGTTATTCATCGGCAATAGGATGAAGTCGTTGAAGCTGTTTATTCAATTTTTTCTTTGATAGAATAGGATACATTCTCCGCAAATCGGGAAGCGATCATTTCCCCCAGTAAGCCAAAAACAAAAAATTGTACACCCACAATAATGGCCAGAATTCCTAAAAAGAAAAGTGGTCGGTTCCGAATGCCCACTCCCATAAACCATTCGATGGTCAGGTATATTTCGATAATGAGTCCCACCGCTACTGCCACTAATCCCATCATCCCGAAAATATGAAGCGGTGAGGTCTGGTAACGGGTAATAAATAGAACGGTTAGCAAATCAAAAAATCCATTGAAGAAACGGGATATACCGAATTTCGTTTTGCCAAATTTCCGGGGATGGTGTTTTACCGGTACCTCCCCAACTTTATATCCAGACCAATGAGCAAGGGCGGGTAAAAAGCGATGTAATTCACCATAAATTTTTAGATCCTTGGTCACTGCCTGTCTATACGCCTTGAGCCCACAATTAAAATCATGCAGCCTAATGCCGGTCATAGCCGAAGTCACAAAATTGAACAGTTTAGAGGGAATAGTTTTAGTGATCGGATCGTAGCGTTTCTTTTTCCACCCGGAAACCAGATCAAAATTTTCAACTTCAAGTTTTGAAATAAGGGTAGAAATTTCTTCAGGATCGTCTTGTAAATCGGCGTCCATGGTAATCACAATATCGCCTTTAGCCATCTTAAAGCCGGCCGAGAGCGCTGCACTTTTCCCATAATTTTTTCGGAAACTGATAATTTTAAGAGAAGGATACTGTTTCCGTAAGGATTTTAAAACAGATAAAGTTTGGTCTGAGCTTCCATCATCGATGATGATAACTTCCCATACTCTTTTCAACGATGACATGTTATGCTCAATTTTTTGCAGCAGATCGGGAAGGGACTCAGCTTCGTTGTAAGCGGGAATAACAATTGAGATATCCATCGTTCTCTTCAATTTGCAATTATTAATTGTTTGGTTCGTGGTCCAATTTCGATAAAATAAGTTTTTCTGTCAATGGTTTCGTTAATTTTAATATTTTTATGAAAGAGAGCAACCATTTCTTTGCGTTGGGGAAGAATTATTCGGGTGAGGCGTGGAAAAAGTACGCCATTCATCGTAGTATAGTTTTTAAATTCCTGCCGTAACTCCAATGTACCATCATTGATAATTTCGACCCACTCTAACGCGCCGGTTCGTTTGTTTACTTTGTAGCGACTTTCCTGTTGATTTTCTGAAGAAGAAAAGAGACCCTGTTCTTCGTCCACTAAAACGAGATTCTCCGGTAAAGAGGCGAATCCAATAACCGCCTGTTTGATCTGAGAGAGAGTCAAATTTGTTTCCAGAAAGGTGTTATAGTGTGGGTCATCGATATCCCCTGCAATGAATTGATTGTTAAACTGATTATACAGAATGAAGCGGTCCTTTCCGATGAAAATTTTTCCCAGATCCATACCCAGAAAACCCTCCACCTGCAAGAATAAAGTATCGGGAGCGACGAAAATGAAGGAAGCGGTGATGGTCGCCGCCAGATTGGGCGTTTCAAGGCTGATCTGAGATTGGCTGGTGAGCGATTGTAATCGCTGATGATTCTGCAGGTAGAATGAAGGCCAGCTGGAGA
>CAYMXZ010000124.1:0-10139 GCA_964394475.1 uncultured Caldithrix sp.
GATATATCCATGCCGATACCACTCCTTTTTATATTGTAGCCATGGGTGATTATCTGCGAATGAGCGGAGATCAGGCTTTTGTAAAAAACAGCTGGAACTCTCTGAAAAAAGCCTATCAATGGTGTTTAAGCACCGATGAAAATGGCGATGGCTTAATGGATAATAAAAAAGCTGGACTGGGAGCCTCGGAATATGGCGAGTTAACCGGTATTGAGACTGACATCTATCTGGCTGCGGTATGGATCAAAGCCACCCAGGATATGCAGGTGATGGCGGCGATAGTGAATGATATAAAGATGGAAAGCTCAGCAAAAAAAGATTTCCAGAAGGCCTTAGATACTTTTCAAAAAAAATTCTGGTATTCAGAAGGTGGGTTTTATACGTATGCCTTCAATGCGAATGGGGAGCAGGTAAAGGAAATCTCTCCCTGGTTAAGTGTCGCCTTGATGTGGAATTTTGGAACTTACCAGGAGACCATCAGCTCTCTGGAAAAATTAAATTCAGCAGAAATGACCACCGATTGGGGTGTTCGCCTTATTTCAGAAAAGAGTAAATTTTATCAGCCGGTCGGATATAACTATGGCGCAGTATGGCCGTTTGTCACCGGCTGGGTGAATGTTGCCCTTTACCAGCATCACTTCAGTTTGTCTGGTTTTCAGCTTCTGAAATCAAACGCTCAGCACACTTTCACAGACAACTTAGGGATGATGCCGGAAGTCCTCTCCGGCGCTTTTAACACTCCTTTAGAAGAATCGGTCTCCCATCAGGGTTTTTCATCCGGTGGAGTGGTGCTACCACTGGTGCGCGGAATGCTGGGTCTGCAGGGAAATGTTCTGGAAAAAGTCATTGAATTCAAACCGCAATTCCCCGCAGACTGGAATCGAGTGGATATCAAAAACTATCGCCTGGGCGAATCGAAATTTGATGTAAATTTTGAACGAAATGAAAACGTGATCAGATGTACAGTATCAGGAAATAATATAAAAAATTACAAAATGGTCTTTGCACCAATTGTCGGAAAAGGAACCACTGTTCAATCAGTCCAGCTCAACCAGAAAAATATTCCTTATTCTCTCCAGGAATATCCACAAAATTTAACCATTGAAACTGAAATAGTGATGTCAAATTATCCGATAGTCATTGAAATGCAGGTCGATCCTGCTCTGGAATTACTTCCGATCATTCCTTCTTCGCAACGGGGGGACAGCAATGAAGAATTAAAAATTTGTTCCATAAATTCCTGGGCTGAAAAAACAGAAATAACAGTCGAGGGTTTGGCTGGACAAACCTATTGGATAAGGGTATGGCAGGCTGATAAGATAAAAAGCATAGACGGCGCAGTTTTAGAAAAGGATAAAATAAAAGTAATAATTCCGCCGGATTCCCGAACTGAATTTCGGCAACACCACCTAACCATCTTCACTCATTAGACAGGAAGAATATGCAAAAATATTTTTTAATATTATTCGCGATTTGTGTTATTCCATCCTGGAATTTGTTCGCTACCGATAAAAAAGTAAGCCCAATTCTTCTGAAACAGCTGATCATCGACACCGATAATGGTTTGATGGTAAAAGGTTTTGAGTTAAATAACCGACAAACTGTTGCTTTACCTGAGGCCATTCATTTATTCAGCCTGGATATCAATGATACGACCTATTACTCTTCAGCAAACAGTGTGTTTCGACAATCGGGAGGTTCCGCTTTTTCATTGCCCAAAGGTTTGCAGGCTAAGTGGCTGATCGATAAAAAGTTCAAGACTGGCTGGAAAGCGGTGATTCATTTTCAAAATGATTCGACAGATACACTTTTTTTATCCAATGTGGTACCGTTTGGAAAATCCAAAGATCGGCTTTATTTAACAGCATCCGGACCATGGTCGCTGGCCAGAACGAAAATATTTCGACCCGGATTAGGAGCAGTGGGAGTTATTCTCCCTGATAATGCCTGGGAGACTGGCTATTCGGAAATCCGAACAGAAAGCGGTCATCATCTCTGTGCCATTGCCCGTCGAACCAATAGTGAAAAGGGAGAAAAACGGCGCTGGTATACCAAATTACCTCCACAGGCCAGTGTGGAGTATACTTTTTATGTGGAGGTTTATGAGGGTGAATGGCAGAATGGACTGCGTCTGATGTTTCAAAAACGTTATCTTTACGATTTGGAAAAGTTTGATAATCGCCTGTATGAGCGACCTGACCTGTCCTGGATTCGGGAATGTTTTGCCATAACTACCCAAATGGCCTGGGATCATGAGTTTTATGATCATCTTCAGGGCGGTTATACGTTTGCTGATTATTTGCAGATGGGGAAAAAATTGTTCGGTGGATGGGATATTTACATTTTGTGGCCTACCTGGCCGACACTGGGATTGGATCAGCGCAATCAATGGGATTTGTATGGAGATCTTCCAGGCGGCTTGCCTGAGTTACGAGAGTTGGCTGATTTTTCTCGCCAGCAGGGAACAAAATTTTTTATTGCCTATAATCCCTGGGATCAAAGTACGCGCCAGGAAGATCCCTATCAGGGAATGGCTCGGCTTATTAAAGCGATCGATGCGGATGGAGTAATTCTTGATACCTATGGATGGTCAACTTCCGATCTGCAGGCTGCCGCTGATCGCGTCAAGCCCGGAGTGGTAATGTACAGCGAGGGAATGGCGGTTCCCAAAGATATGCCCGGAATTATCACCGGTCGGGTGCACGATGCTATTGTTATGCCTCCTCCCTTAAATTTAAATAAGCTCATCAAACCTGATAATACCATTTTTCGGGTGTGTCAGATGTTTGATGGAGAAATGCACCGCGAGACTTCCCTCGCGTTCTTCAATGGGTATGGGGTAGAAGTAAATGTTTATCGACCTGGACGACCAGCCTGGATGGAAGAGGAATATCTGTATCTCGGTAAACTGGTTCGAATCCTGCGCGAAAATTCTTCCGTCTTTTATAGCCAGCAGTGGACACCCCTGATCCCAACCTTGAAAGATAGTATCTGGGTGAATGAATGGCCATCGCCCCAAAAGACTCTCTATACTATTTTCAGTTTGATTCCCGAAGGTTTTGACCAACCCCTATTCCGTGCCGGGAATGATACCACCGCTCATTGGGTGAGCCTGTATCATCATGAAGAAATTGAGCCGGTCATGATTAATCAAGAACGGTACATCCGTGCCAGAACCACTGCTTTTGATCGCCGCTGGCTGAATACTCGCCTGGAGGGAAATGTTGATTGCCTGGCCCGTTTGCCCAGACTTTTAAAGGTCTCACTGGATTTAGATGAATTAACTATAGAAGCGAACAAAGGTGAGCAGATCAAAATCTGGACCGGCATGCCTTCTTACCAAGCAACGCCCCAAATATACGAGGTTAAAAAACAGACTTTGAATATTTATCGGGAATTTGGAAGGTATGAGGGGAAATTAGTGATTCAGTTATTTCAGGGAAAAGAGTTATTGGATGAACGGGTACTGAATTTACCTTTACAAACGCCGCGATTGATTACCGGCCGTGTTTCTACTCCTCTTGCCAAGCAGGTGCCTCCTGGTATGGTTTCTATCATGGGAAGCGATAACTATCTTTTCAAAAATAAAGATGATGAGGGCATTATTCCTTACCGCACCTTTCCACACGGAAGGGTTATCTCCATACCAGCATTTTTCATGGATAAATATCCGGTCACCAATCAACAATTTAAAGAATTTTTAGATGCCACTCATTATGTTCCTTCAGACACTGTAAATTTTTTGCGGCATTGGAAAAATGGCAAATATCAGGAAGGCGAGGGAAATTATCCGGTCGTTTATGTGAGTTGGGAAGATGCCACTGCCTATGCTCACTGGGCTGGAAAACGGTTGCCCACCGAAGCAGAATGGCAGTATGCGGCACAGGGCGGTGATACCATTCTCTGGCCATGGGGGAATGAATTCGATTCTACTCGCTGTAATGTGGGCCTCGATCATCCCACCGCCGTCGATGCTTTTCCTTCTGGCGGAAGTCGTTTTGGCGTCATGGATCTGGTGGGCAATGTCTGGCAATTAACCAGTGATATCTATGATAATGGCGCTTACTATTTTATCATTATCCGCGGTGGCAGTTATTACTTTCCTACCTCAAGCTGGTGGTATGTGAAGGGGGGTCCTCAACCGCTGAATAAAACACAAATGTTACTTCGGGTAAGCCCTGGTTTCGAACGCAATGCCACGGTGGGATTTCGCTGTGTAAAAGATATGGAAGAAAAAATACAGTAAAGATAATGATTGTCTAAAAAATGAAAAGAATACAATACCATGAGGTGGGCACTATGAAAATAGGTATTTTTACCTTCATCCTTATTCTGTTTCTAATTTCAATTCTTCTGGCTCAGTATTCTCTGGATAATTTAATTTCTCCCGCTCAATTGCCTTATTTAAAAAATAGTGTTTTCAAACAGATTTCCAGTTATGACACGACGGGGGGTAATAATGACCGGATGAATCTGTTGCCCGGACAAAAAGCAACCCTGGCCTATATCCAGGGTCCGGGGGTGATTACCCGCATCTGGGTCACGATCGATTCCAGAGATCCCTATTTCTTGCGTCGCATCGTATTACGCATGTTCTGGGATGATGAAGAAAGTCCTTCGGTAGAAGTTCCGGTCGGTGATTTTTTTGGAACTGGTTTTCAGTACAAACATTATTTCTCACAGTTTGTCGGTATGACCAGCGGTGGGTATTTCAGTTATTTTCCCATGCCTTTCCAGAAATCGGCCCGCATTGAAGTGGAAAATGAAACCGGACAGGAGGTCTATGCTTTTTATTACCATATTGACTATCAGAAATTGCTACAACCGTTAGAGCCAGAAGTTGCTTATTTCCACGCTTTCTGGAAAAGAGATATTCGAACAGTTCCCGGGCAAAATTATGTGATTCTGGAAGCGGAAGGCACTGGCCATTTCGTGGGAGTAAATATGAGCATGCAGGGCTATAACCGAAATTTATGGTTTTTAGAAGGGGATGAAATGGTGTATGTGGACGGTGAAGAATCTCCATCCATGTATGGCACAGGCACTGAAGATTACTTTACCAGCGGATGGTATTTTAACCGGGGAGAATTTTATTCACCCTATCATGGTCTTATTATTAAAAATGATTCTCTGGCACGCATTGCTGCTTACCGTTTTCAGGTTGGAGACGCCATACCCTTTAAAAAATCTTTGAAATTCACCATTGAACACGGTCATGCTAACACCGAAATAGCCGATTACAGCAGCACGGCTTACTGGTATCAGAAAGAACCACATCAGGCATTTTCTCCTCTTTTAAAAGCCAGCCTGCGTATTCCACTCAGAGTGGCTGTTCCGGAAGGAGTGGTGGAAGGTGAATCATTAATTCCAACCGGTAAAAATATAACATACCAGATCGAAGATATGTCTGATTTTGGACCGGATTGGAGCGGATTTCAGCAACTAAAAATAACTCCAGCTGGAAAAGGATCAGATTTTACCCTGACTATTCCTCAGGCAGAAGAGGAGCGCTTCAACGTTCATTTGTATTTTACCAAAGGACCGACCTATGGCGATTGGGAAATCTATCATAATAATCAGAAGATTAGTGAATTGGCCGGTTATGCAAAAGAAACTATCCCCGGCGGAAAAGTTGTTTTATCTGATCTACGAATTTTCAACGGAAAATTGGAATTAAAATTTATCGCTGCGGCTAAACATTCTAAATCTTCTTCCTATCAACTGGGAATCGATGCTTTGCTGCTGGAACCAGTACGGAAATATATTCCTGAGTGGTATATCATTGGTCCCTTTCCCAACCAGCGAAAATCGGAAGAGGAACGGCTTGGACTGGATACCATTTATCCTCCCGAGCAGGAAATCGATTTCAATAAAACCTATCTGGGTGCAGATAGCCAGCGGGTAAAGTGGCAATTATATAAAACTCCTGAGAATGGACGTTTCCAGTTATGGGATAAGGTGGATCCATATGAATTGGTGGTCGTGTACGCATTGACTTTCATTTATTCACCGGTGGATCAGACTTTGCCATTGTTATTAGGTTCGGATGATGGCGTGAAAGTTATCCTTAACGATCAGACCATCCATCGCAAGTTGTTGGTTCGGATTTCTGAACCTGATCAGGATACCGTGCCCTTACCTTTGAAAAAAGGCTGGAATAAACTTTTATTAAAAATTGAAAATAATTTTGGCGGATATGCTTTTTTTGCGCGGATGAAAGATTTAAATAATACATTGATTTTTAGTCCCGTTAAGAAAAAATAATTCTGATCTGAAGCGATTGTATTAAAAAATATTAAAAGAGGAAATTTTATGATTATCAAAATAGTGCCTTTGTGGATCTTTCTGGTATTGTTGATGATACTTAATATCCAGGCTCAGGTGACAATCAGTGATAATTATCTTATTCTGAATGCTAAAACGGATGATCCTTTATTTACCACCTATGCCGCTGCCATGGAACGATCCCGTTTTTTTGCCGATAAGGCTTACTTTCTGGATTACTTTACTCTGGATCGCCCGATTCGCTATCAAAGCCAGTATGCTGGTGATTGGATGATTGTCTGGAAAGTAAATAATGTGGTGATTGATGAAATCAATAAATTTGTTGAGAAGCCAGAAGTCATTGCCTCTTTTCCGGATATGGCGGTCCTGCAATATCAGCCATTTAAAGATCTGCAGGTTCAGGAAGTTTTTTTTGTTTATAGTTCCGGTGTGGCACTGGTGGATTTATACATTAAGAATATCGGTAAAAGAGAATTCAAATTTAATCTTTATCCACTCATTCACCTTCCCGAGGATTCGATGCAGGTCGTACGATTCGATTCTACCCATCGCGGTTATGTGTTTACCCATTATGAATCGACCATACGAGTGCATAGTAATCTGTATGCCAATCGCGGATATCCTACACATTTTCGCAATATCCTTTCTTGCAGTTTGTTCCCTGATAGTTATGGTACAGACAAGGGATGTGATATAAAGGATTTTTATTTCACTATAAAACGATTGAGTAAGGTACACTCGGAAGTGTTGCATTTGAATGAGCGATCCAGTGGTTCCGCAGCATTCATCGCTCTGCAAAAAAATTTTCAATTATCACCTGGAGAGAGTGTCACTGTCCGTTTTATGAGATGTGTGCAGGATGCCAGGGAGAAGGAAGGTGAACTTTTTGCTGAATGGCATGAAGCTTTCAACATTAATACTCAACAGTATCTCGATCAGAATATTCAACTATTTGCTTCTGTTCCTCGCCTTAAATTTAAAACTTCGGCTGAAAGAATGGTATATCTGGGAGCTTTTAATCTGGTCCGGCAATGTATGCTACCGCCTTCCGGACAGACTCAATATAATTTTTATGTTTTCTCACGAAATCCGATCTGGGGTTGGGGACATGGACATCAGGTCATGCATGAATCGCTGTCCATGATTCCTTATGTTTATCTGGATGCAAAATCAGCCGAGGAATCCCAGCGTATTTACATTGAGCAGCAGTACGAAGATGGTCTCATCGGGTACCGGCATGGTCCGCGTGGTCCTCAAGTTTATCCCCATGAGGGAGTGGCCACCACCTCGGCACCGTTTTTCTCCTGGACAAACTGGGAAATTTATCAGGTAAGCAAAAACAAAAAATTTCTGGAGGATGCTTATCAGGCTGGCAGTAAGTTCATTGACTATTTAGAAAAAGAGCGAGATAAAGATCAGGATGGGATGTTTGAATGGGGACCTTATGGTATCATTGAAAACGTGCGGGATGGATGGAATGTGGTTTTCCAGCTGTTTTCAGAAGGAGAGGATGAGGGTCGAGATATCTCCGATGAATTAGACGCTCTTGATCTAACCTGCCAGGTTGCTAATGAAATCTATTATTTGCAACTGATGGCCAAAGAATTGGGCCTCATAGAGCAGGCAAAAATCTGGAATCTAAAATTTGAGAAAATCAAGACGCTGGTCAATACTTATATGTGGGATAAACAGGATCAGTTTTACTACCATGTCGCCATGTCTGATAATTCTTTCTTTTTCGAAGGTGAAAGTCTGAAACGAAAAGAGATTATTGGGTTTCTTCCCATGTGGGCGCATCTGGCGACTAAGGAACAGGCCAAAGCATTGGTTAACCATTTGACCGATGAAAAATCATTCTGGCGAATCTATGGAGTGCCCACTCTGGCAGCTAACGATCCACACTATACTCCCTTTGTCGATGGCTGCTGTCGCTGGAATGGTCCCATCTGGTTATTGTGGGATTACATGGTTTTCAAAGGATTACAAAACTATGGTTATCATAAATTAGCTAAACAATTAGCGGATAAGATGATGCTGGCTGTGGTCACTCAATTAAAATTGAATCATCGTTTCTGGGAATCCTATAGTCCCGATTATCCGGTACAGGAGAGCCCTTCGAATTACATCTGGGATTCTATTATGGCGAAAATTTTAATCGATGTTTATCAGAATTAGGGATTGAAAATTTCAAAGTCGAAGTTATTATTCGCACCATAAATTTTCACCAGGATTGAGAAAAGTTAAAAAACACATTGAAAACTAAGTCAATATTGATGATTGAATAAAAGATGAAAAAACTTAATTTATCGCATCATCCTCATCGGCGGTTGAATATGCTTACCGGGGAATGGATACTCGTTTCACCTCAGCGGACGCAGCGCCCCTGGCAAGGACAACTTGAGGAGAGTCCTGCTATTCAATTACCTGAGTATGATCCCGGTTGTTATCTGTGTCCCGGCAATACCCGCGCTAATGGACAAAAAAATCCTGCCTATCCGCATACCTTTGTGTTTGACAATGATTTCAGTGCCTTGAAATCTGATACTCCTCCTCTGGGATACAATCACCGAGATTTACTCATCGCCCGTGGTGAACCTGGTCAGTGCCGGGTGATTTGCTTTTCACCCCGGCATGATCTTACTCTGCCGGAAATGTCAGTGGATGATATCATAAAAGTAGTTGATCTCTGGATTGAAGAATATCGTCAGCTTGGTGAACGGCCAGAGATAAATTATGTGCAGATCTTTGAAAATAAGGGAGCAATTATGGGGTGCAGTAATCCCCATCCGCACGGGCAAATCTGGGCTCAGCAATCGATACCTGGTGAACCCGCTAAAGAACTTTACCAGATGTCGTCTTACTATCAGCGAAAAAGAGCCTGTTTGCTATGCAACTATCTCGATCTTGAACGGGAACTGGACCAACGTGTGGTCATAGAGAATGATCATTTCACTGTCCTGGTTCCCTTCTGGGCAGTGTGGCCTTTTGAAACTCTCATTCTGTCTCAACGCCATTTTTCCAATTTTTTGGAAATGGAACCGAAGGAAAGGAAATCACTGGCAGAAATTATCCATCGTCTAACGATTCGCTATGACAATCTTTTTCATGTTTCCTTTCCTTATTCAGCCGGATTTCATCAAGCTCCGACAGATGGAAAGGATCATCCAGAGTGTCATTTTCATATGCATTTCTATCCGCCACTACTGCGTTCTGCCACCATAAAAAAATTTATGGTGGGATATGAAATGCTGGCCAATCCCCAACGAGATATTACGCCGGAATGGAGTGCTGAAAAATTGCGAAGCTTATCTGACATACATTATAAAAAAACGAAATAGATCATAAATAAATTCGGAAAGATTATTTAAGGAATAATCTGGATAAAATTCATTTAATATGTAAACAGGAAAAGTGCCTGCGCAATCGTGAATAAGGGAGAAGTAAAATGGTGAAAAAAATAATTGTTGGATTGGTCATAGCTTTTTCTCAGCTCCTGGCGGGGAATATTAACTACGTATCTAATCGACCACCCTTACAGGAGAGTGCCTACTTGCCATTGCCTTTAGGAAGTATTGAACCGAAAGGCTGGTTATATGAGCAATTACGTTTGTCAGCTGAAGGCATGACCGGTCATCTGGATGAAATCTGGAGAGATGTTGGTCCTGACAACGGCTGGCTGGGTGGGATGGGTGATGCCTGGGAACGTGGCCCTTACTGGTTGGACGGATTGCTGCCTTTAGCCTATATACTTAAAGACAAAACGCTCATTGAAAAATCCCAAAAATGGGTGGAGGCGGTTCTTAAAAGTCAGCGAGAAGATGGTTACTTTGGTCCAGTTCCTGATAGCACGCGAG
>CAYMXZ010000125.1:0-10036 GCA_964394475.1 uncultured Caldithrix sp.
ATGATCTCAGCTCTCACGCCTGCGAAGTTTCGCAGGATAGGCATATTTATTCATTAGAAATTTTACTTGCTGCTGATTTAAATTGTATAAATTTAAGTAGATAATTAAAAAAACTCATTATAGAGGCTGAAGAGTATACGCAGATATAATAAAGTGAAACATTGAGACTGCATTGTATCTAATCACCTTCATCCAGGAACAACTTACTCCCCTGCTCTATCCATGCTATCTCGGCCAGGATCCCTTCGTTGATATAAAATCATCGCCGAGCAATATCAGAATTTTTAACATTCATCCCCTGCTTTAATTCCCTTCATTATCCTGTGGCGACAATACTGATCGACATATCACTTTTACATCTCTATTCTTTCTATTTTTAACTATCAATTATTAACTATAAACTAAAACTTTTTCCCCCACCATTGATGCCATTTCTTTAAAGCCGGTCGATTTTGTGATGGTTCTTTCAAGGCATCATATTGGAAGGTCGTTCCACTATAGGAAACCAAAATATCCAGCGCTTTCTGTCTGAGAAAAGGGATTTCACCGACCTCCAGAATTTCTATCAGTTTCTGACTGCCCAGCTTTTGGTCCTGATTGCAAATTTGTTTTGCGATTTCAAATTTCTGGAAGGGTTGATTCACTCGTGAATATAACTTCATTAAGCTATCAACCCTGATGTCACCGCTCAAAATTTCTTTTAACTGGGCGTCGCTTAACATCAATTCATGCTCCTCCTGGTCTGAAGTGACCTGTTCAGGGGAGTGGGTCGAATGCGACATTTTATTTATAGTGTGATCCAGATGCTGGAATTCCTTGCCCATTATCCAGAAGAAGAATATCGCCAATAAAAAAATAGCGAGTCCAAAGCCGATGTTGCGGAGGGCGATTATTTTATTGGCTGATCGCAGCACATATAAACCGAGGGTGGTGAGCAATAAAACTAATCCATAAGTAGCTACAACCGTTGGCCCACTGGGGAGATCGGCTACATAAGAAATATACAGGCCGAGCATGGAAACAAATGTTCCCATGCTCCAGCCCAGAACCAGTTGAAGCCACAATTTTTCTGTAATCATAATGGTGGCGATGGCGGGGACTACCAGAAACACGAAAACCAATAATACTCCTGCTGTGCTTACCGAGTGAGTAATGACGATCCCAAAAGAAACATAGAATAAAAAATCCCATAACCTTATATTTAGGCCTTTTTGATAGGCCAGTTCTGGATCGCGAGAAATAAGGATAAACTTATCCCGGTAATAAAAATGAAATAAACCCACAACAGCATAGACTGCGGCGGCGGTGAAGATTTCTCGCCAGCTCACCCACAGAATATTACCAGTCATGATTTCTTTAATATGTTCAGCACCGTGTGGTGCTTTATCGATAACCAGAATGGCCAGCGCAGCAGCCAGGGCATAAACCAATCCAATTACTGCTTCTTGCGGAATTTTTTCATGCCTGATCCGCGAGAGTGAAAAAATAGCTGCTCCCAGGACGGTAAAACCTAATGAGAACCAGTATCCGCCCGAGGAATACGGATCGATTCCGAACAAAAAGGCAAAGGTAGAACCCAGCGCGGCGATTTGTGCCAACGCCAGGTCCACAAAAATGACTTTTCGTTGAATGACATGAATGCCCAGGTAGGAATGTATTCCAACCAGCACTAAACATTCGGCAAAAGCTGGCAACATGATCTCCATCATCTCTAATGACATAAAGTAGTCCTTTTTTGTTGAATCATTGTATTGCTTTTTAATACAAACTATTCAAGGCAGCTGTCAACTTATTTACCCATAAATCAACCAGAGTAAAATAGGTATCGGATTCATTCATCAAACCGATGGGTACGATGACGGGTATTCCCTGCACTTTTTCAGCAATTTCCCGCACTTTCCGTTCATCAAAATAATTTTCAGCCAAAATTACCCGGGCATTCTGCTGTCGGATGGAATTGATTAATTGTTCCACATGTCTGGGAGAGGGAGGAATTCCCGGTTTTGGCTCAATATAGCCGACGATCTCGATACCAAATAGTTTTTCAAAGTATACCCAGGTTTGATGATAAGCCACCAATTTCCGTCCGCGATAGGGTAACATTTGCCCCATCCAACCACCCAAATAATCGATTAATTTTTTCCCCTGAAAGGACTCCTTTTCCAGAAAAGGGATCAAATTGTTCGAAAGGGCCAGCCTGGTAAGAGTTTCTCCTCCCAGAATCTTCACCAACTGGTCGCCAAACAGTCGTCGGTCGATTTCCTGTTGAAACCACTCGAGGTTTTTCTGAAAATAGGCCTGGTCTGCCGGACTCACTTTCATCAATCCAATCGCAATATTTTCCGCTATCATTTTAACATTGAGGGGACTGGTATGAATATGAGGATTCCCGTAGATGTGTATATCGCCCTGGCTGCGGTCAGGTGAGACCGGTACTTCCAGCATGGGAATCCCGGCGGCAACTGCGACATACCCTGGTTGTCCACTGCGAATTTTAGGATTACGGGATTTGTCAATTAAATCTGGTGCCCATAATTCCAGATCCAGACCCGTTTCAACGAATAGATCGGCTTTACTCATCCATAGCGCATAGCTGGGTTTTGGTTTTACATAATGGGCGTCCTGATCCCCAGCCACAATTGCATTTACTTCTACCCTCTCTCCCCCAATGGCTCTGGCAACATCGGCGTAAACCGAAAGGGTGGTAACGACTTTAATTTTATCAGCAGAATGCACAGAAAATGCATAACCTCCCAGCATGATGATAAACAAAATAAGAAATATATTTTTCATTGGTTGATCTCCTTTGAATATAATAGGTGTTTGGATTTCAATATCGCTCGTGGCGATGTGGACCAACCGACCAGTTCAACTGAAGAGTCAGTCGGTTATCTTTTTCATCCAGGTTCTTACCGCCCAGATGAGCATATTCCAATCGAAAGTACACATACTCGCTTTGCCAGAAAGTGAGATATGGAACAATTTTCCAGAGATATTGATCGTTATTTTCGATCTGCAGGGTTTGAGCAATATCTCCCCGCATGCCGACAATCCAGCGCTGGTTCAACCGATAATCCACATAGCTGTAGGCACCGAAGGCATCGATGGCCTGGGAAGCAGGAATTTCTTTCTTCAGATAAAATAGCTCACTCCGCCAGGTGAATCCTTTATAAAGGGCGCGATTTACTGGAATCCAGGAAAGTGTAAGATCAAGACCAGCCATGTATGTCCAGCGATGGGTACGCGTGACATCCAGCCCCAGAGAATCGTTGGTACCAACCAGTCCACTCACTCCCCATTCAAAATAGGTACTGGGATTGATATCATAATAATTCTTCAAATGAAGCAGTGTGGCTGGCAAACTGAATTCTTCTCCGCTGAATAATATTTCATTCTCGGAATTGGTGAACTGTAAAGTCATCTCATTTACTCCAGCCACCAGAGAAGGCATTAACCAGTTTGCAGATATACCGGTCTGGCTGAGACCTTCCTCTCCAAAATACAATTCTATAGGAAGTGGATAAGCAATCTGATCAAGAGCATGTTCATGCCAGCGATTCACCACTCCAAACTCTTGACGAAATTTTCCAGCAGTGATGTTCAGCCGAGGAAGGGGACTAATCCAGGTTGCATACATCTCCGCCACACCGACTTCTTCCGGACTGAACTCTATGATCACTTTGGCCATACTAAAGGGATCGAGATTTGATTGCAGAGCTACCTCTACGACTCTTAGAGAAAACCCACTGCGTTCCTCATTGGTGTAATAGGGCTTTTCTAAAAGCAGTTTGCTCACCATATCCCCCGTAACACTTAATTCAGGATTTAATGCTTGCAATGATCGCGAACCCTGTTGAAAAGTTCTGGAAAGAGGAGATGGTGTAGAACTCTCACCAGCTGGCAGCATCTGTTGTGCCGATTTTTGCAGATTTTTTAGTTCATTTGATTGTTCACTTAGCGTATCACTATCTACTAATTTGTTAACACCGGATTTATTCAGTTGAGAAAATGCCAAACTGAAGAATAAAAGATATACAAAAATGCACAAAATGATTCGCATAAAACAATTCCTCCAGTTATTCTATGAGTGTGGAAAAAAATTAATTGAATACAAAAACTGTAAAATTTAGAAAATTACTGGAGGAGTAGGAGGAGGCCGATTGATTTGAACAAAAGATAGATGAAAAGACTTGAGGGGAAAATATATGAATCGAATAAATTCAGATTTTAGAGCATAAAAAAATAAGAAAATGATCAGAACCAGCATAGTGGCTGAACTGAGCACCTGTTCCAGCAAGAAGGCTGGACATTGAACAGGTTCATTAATTTGCCAGCCATGATTGTGGGACACTGGCCCGAGAGCCAGAATCAATGAAAAAACGGCAAGCAATAAAACCCTGGGTACAGTATAAGTTTTGAGATAATGCCTTCGCATAGTCATTGAGTTTTAAATAATAATTTAATACTAAAACTCAAGAATATTGTAAATGTTTCTTAAAAAATTATGACATAATAAATACCAAGAACTTGTTTGGTATTACTTTTTTTTCAATAGCGTTCATGTTCTTGAATGACTACCAAAGGATAAGGTTTGGACAGATAACTCCATTTAAAATGCCATGTCACGGCCATCATTTTTTCTGGACATTTTTCAATCGTTGGCTAAAATTCATTGTTATACAAAAAAAATGATTTCACCGCAAAAGATTATGCAAAAGTAAAGTATATTGGATGAATTTATATTACTGTAGAAATAAGGTTTCATATCTAGATGGAATTACTCCTTAAAAAGTGAAGTATGAATCTGATAGACTAGCAGCAGTAATCCTTCGTTGTTATGGAGATTAATATAATAAGATTCGTCGCCCTGGGTCAAAACAATGCTACAAAGGGTGAGCAAGAATTGAAACCTTTGTAATATATTCTTATCTATAATCTCTGCCAGAACCTTGTGAGAATATTGGCAAGTATAAATTGAGATGGATTAAGAAAAGAAGGAGGTTGAATAACTTTTTGATTAAAAAATGAGCTGAAGTTAAGCACAGTAGTAATTCTCCCGACGTATCATGACATTCAATTCTATCAAAACCTCATTTTGGACAGTATTGACTAATATTGAATCATTAAAGAGAACAAAGTAAAAAAAATTTAACCTTTTTCAATAATCCATTATTATATTTCGCTCAGATCTACAGATGGTTAATAAGCATTTCTCTTTTTACACACCGTGTTTTTGCAGTTCGGAAACTGGGCAGGGATGAACAATAGCCAAATTTAAACGCTTTGTCCACTTTCAGGAATGAAAATTTTTAAAAGCGGTACCCTTAATTAAATAAGTTTCATATTAAACGAAATCAAATAAGAGGAGATTGACCATGGAATATGAAACGACGACAACCATGAGTCCGGTATGGATGATCATCTGGTTAGTAGTGGTAGTTTTTTTAATCGCTGCGCTGTGGAAAGTATTTACCAAAGCTGGTAAACCCGGCTGGGCAGTATTAATCCCCTTTTACAACATATATGTATTTCTGCAAATCGCAGGTAAGCCCGGTTGGTGGTTAATTTTGCTGTTCATTCCATTCGTCAATTTTATCATTGCCATTATCGCTACCATAGCTCTGGCGGAAAAATTTGGTAAAGGGGTGGGTTTTGCACTGGGCTTGATATTTTTAGGCTTTATCTTTTACCCCATCCTGGGTTTTGGCAGTGCCCAATATCAGGGTGCGAAAGCGTAAATTATTTTTAACCCAACACCTCCCGGAGGTTATCTCCCTTTGGGAGGTGGCTCATAATTATTCGGCATATTTTCCTGATAATTTTCTCTCTTCCTTCATAAATATCATTTTATCATTTCTACTAGAAAGAAACGATTATCGCTGAGCACACTCACGATGTCATGTATTTCGAATAGAAGTCAGGCATCCAGAAAATGGTTATTCTTCTCTCCGAATGTCCTATCTCAATTATTTATTTTCATTGGATTACCAATCAGCCTTCGATAAATTTATTTCAAAATCCGGCAGTCCAAAATCATATTATCAGGAGAAGATTATGAAAAATTTAGTAATCTTCGCATTATTCATTGTGCTGTTGGTCAATTGTGAGAAGAAAAGTTCTGAACCTCAGGAAACTCCCCCAAAAATTTCTTCTATAACCTATACCCTGGATAACAGTCGCACTTCTCAAGCTTTGGTCACCGCTGCTAATGGAGGCAGGGTTTCTGCCACTGACCAACGGGGTGTTCAATTCGAGGTAGTTTTTCCACCTCATGCTATTCACACGGACCAACAAATTACCCTTACTCCACTTTCCAATCTCACCATTTCCGGTCCGAACCCCGAGGGATGCAGGAACTGTAACAGCTCCGACCAATGGTGCTGTCATCGTGGTGTGTGGATTGAACCCAGCGGGTTGCGACTGGACTCGGCAATAACCCTGAATATTACATTCCCCGCCGATCAATTTCCTTTTGGAGATCGAGGATTAATTGTGCATCTGAATTCCGCTCAGACCGTTTATGAAGCTTATCTAACCATATGTGATTCAATTACTTATACCCTGAGCACTAAACTTTTCCATTTGAGCGCTTATGGAACAGATGATGAACGATATGATCGCCTGGAAGCTGAAGTCTATGCGGCCGGAGAAAATTTAAATTCCCATATTGGTTCAGATGGTATGGATTTCTATGATGCGGCCAACACCATGCTGAATTTGCACGAAGTTTGTTCTGGTGGTGTGCGAGTAGGTGATCCCGGTTATCCCGACCTGGTTGCAGAAATTGAGCGAATCATGTTAGATGCCTGGAATCGTCACTCCCAGATTGTTCGCCAGCGGGCTTTTCAGAACAATAATTGTCAGAGCCTTAGCGAGATCCGCTCCTGTCTTAATTATTTAGATCGTCCTTTACTATATGGCGGTTCATTCCAGGGATACACTTCATTTCAAAATCATCAGGACTTCCTCAATTTGAGTGCAAGTCTGCTCAATGATGCCAGGACGCTTCTGCATTCAGTGGCTGAACGAGGAAAGCAAAATTGCGATGAGGGTAAATGTACGGAAGGCCAGGAATTGTTAGCATGTGTCATTCATTTCATTGAAGCTTTAAAACTTCAAGAACAGGAAGCACAATTATACGCCGATGCCACCAAATGGATGTTTGAGTGCTGCCAGTTGCGGGGAGAATTACATGTGACTTTCTCTCATGTATATATAGAAAACCATTTCAGTTTTCGTGATCTGGTTTCATTTGAATTCACTCTGGAACAAACAGGTAATACCGTTCAGGGAACCTGTGTTGGTACTCATGATATCAGTGTCGTTCCCATGAATGAATGTGTGTTGAGTAGTATATATGCTCCTAATTTTACTGCCTATGTGATGGGTACCGTCGATAGTATGTATCTGGATCTCACTTTCATTTATCCCAATCCCATCGAAAATCCCGCTAATTTTTATCTGCTCTGCGATGACCGGGTTGTGCCATTCGAGATGTATGCTCCGCTTGAATCATCGATAATTGCCATTCACGTTCATCCCCACGTGCTCATGCAGGAAGGCGCTACAGATTCGGGTTCTGGTTCAGAGAATTTCGGGTCGTCCGGACAACCTATTGAATTTACCTGGGATATCGTTATTCATAGCAGCACCGGAAACTAATCTGATGATTGACTGCTTTATCAATGAATAAAAAAAGGCTGCGGAAACCGGCAGCCTTTTTTATTACAAAATTGTCGGCAAAATTACTGCCTTTTAACACGATCAATCAAACTGACACTTAATCCAACGATGAGTATAATACAGCCAAACCATAAAATACTGATCAGCGGTTTCTCACTCACCTCCACTGCCAGCACATCTTTCGAAACATTTTCAGATTCTTTTCCGCCATGAATAGCCAGTATAATTTTACCCTCATTGGCGTCGAGCGATTCAATATGCACCTGGTAATTTGTTTCGGGAACACTTACTTCATCACCCTGCAATTGTCCGTTCTCCATCCATAAGGCGGGCTGTAAAGTAAAATTTTTCTGCTTATCGTCCCTGGAAACTGTGACGGTAAGATCCGCCTTCACCGTCATGGGAGCCTGAGCAGAATGATCCCCTACTATAAATCTGTTAAAGGTAATGGCCAACTCATCTATGGTCTGGGTTTGATTTTTCATCAGCTCGATTTGTTGATGTTGGGAATTCTCAGCTGGTTGGAAAGAAATGGGAGAAATGTAGATATCTTTTTTCAAACCGATTTTCACATGGGGAGAAATCATATAGCTATTGGTATATTCACTAAAATAAAACTGAGGATCAGCCTGGTAACTTTCGTCCGGTGTTTTGACCACCAATTTAACTCGATCCTTTCCATCCGGGCGGTCCTCAAAATTCACAAACTGGACATTATATCCAAGGCCGGTACTCTGGTACTCGCCCACCGGAAGAATGATTTTTTCACTTCGGCTATACATGGAGGAGGTCACGATACCAATGATCATCAGTCCTACACCGACATGGGATAGATAGGCGCCACTCTTGGCGGGCAATTTCAGCAGAAATTTAATACTCGCATATCCATTGACGAAAACGGCAAAGCTGGAAAGGAAAATCAAGAGAATGGATAGTGGTCGGGTTAAACCGAAAACGATTCCAAAACCGGTGATGATCAGAGCTACCAAAAGTCCCATCAGAAGATTTTTCTTGTCGTGCAATTCAGAGACTTTCCAAATAAGCAGGGGAGCAAAACCAAGACTGAACAGCATAAAGACGGCGATGGGGACACTGATGGTATGATAAAATCCTATGGACACATTTGAGGGTTTTCCGATCAGTCCGGTATAAATGGGTGAAGAGGTGGCCACAAAAACAACCAAACCGGTAAAGAGCAGAGAAAGCATTCCCAGCAGAACAAAGGTTTCCCGGCTGAAAATGCCTTCTGCAAATTTATGGCTCTCCGTAAACTTAATGGACTTTATATAATAGAAAATAAAGATGGCAGTAAACAACAGGACAAAAGAAATCAGATACACATTGAGATCTGATTCAGCGAAGGAGTGGACCGAGAAATCGGACAGCACTCCGGAACGGGTAAGAAAAGATCCCCACAGAACGGAGATGAAAGCCAATCCGGCTAAAAATAAATTTGTCTTCACGAGGCCTTTCTGCCGAATTTGAATCAACAAGCCATGCAGAAGGACGATCATGAACAACCAAGGGACCAATGACGCATTCTCTACTGGATCCCAGGCCCAGTAACCACCCCATCCCAGGGTGACATAAGACCAGTATCCTCCCAGGATAATGCCAGTTCCGAGGAACAGCGTTGAAAAAATAACCCAGGGTCGTGCCTGCACCACCCAATCGGAAAACTTTTTTTTGATCATGGCATTCATGGCCATGGCAAACGCCACTACCGTGGAACTATACCCCACAAACATTATCGGAGGATGGATGATCATCCAGGGATTCTGTAACAATGGATTCAAGCTGGCCCCATCCAGGGGGGTGAATCCAACTGGTGCATCGGAATGAACATGCCAGATCATGGCAAATGGGCTTTTTCTCAACAAAATAAGCAGGAGAAAAGATTGAACCAGCAACACAAAAAACATTATCAGCGGTTCGCGGCGGGCAATGGTGCGAATCAAAATTATACTATATATGATCCCATACAACAGCCATAACAGGAACGTCCCCTCCTGACCGGCCCAAAAAGTTGAAATCAGATAAAAGGTCGACAATTGCCGGGAGGTATAGCTGTAAACATAATTCAGCTGAAAATTATGGGCAAAAATATTATAGTAGAGCAAAATAACCGCGAATACAACGCCAATGCTACCAATGATGAAGCTGTTGGTTGCCAGGTTAAAATATCGCTCATCCTGATCCCGGTAATACAGCCAATACGCCGCTGCCGCAACGGTGGTGGTGACAAAAGCCAGGGAGAGTGCAAAAATACCGCTGATCATACTTCCCCCCCTTCCGCCTGATATTTCGAAGGACATTTTACCAGCAACTGCTCGGCTTCAAAATATCCCTGGTT
>CAYMXZ010000126.1:0-10022 GCA_964394475.1 uncultured Caldithrix sp.
ATATAACCCTGTCCCGGGATAAAGAACTATTGGAAAAAGAACGAAATATTGAAGGGTTAAAAGAAATCCTTTCTGCCCTCGATAAGGGGGATCATGTGATTGTTGCCTATTTCGATAGTCAGCATAAGGCCACCATTAATACGGAAGGAATTATTCTGGAAAAAGATGAACAGAATGAGAATTTTACTTTAAAAATTGAAAAAATTAACCGGATCGAATTAGAAAAGAAAATCAATAAACAATTCAATATCCGGAAAGATTTGGTAATAGATATCGAAATAGTATAAAACTTTTGCAAAATATTTATTCATCCTCCATCAAATATTTTCCCTTTGAGTGTGTTCATGAAAATGAAGATTGATGCGGTTGATCCGGCTTCCAGAGCGCGGGCGACCACATTTTATACCGATCATGGAACTGTTTTGACACCTGTCTTCATGCCGGTGGGAAGTATTGGTACGGTGAAAACCCTTAGCCCGGAAGATCTTAGCGGAGCAGGGGTTCAAATCATGTTGGCCAATACCTATCATTTATATCTCAAACCCGGCATGGAAATATTGGAAAAGGCCGGAGGATTGCATAAGTTTATTCACTGGTCGCGACCAATCCTGACTGATAGCGGTGGTTTCCAGGTCTATAGTCTAAATGAGTTGAGAAAAGTGACAGAGGAGGGGGTGGAATTCAAATCTCACTGGGATGGGTCACGTCATTTTTTTACGCCAATAAAAGTTGTGGATATTCAAAGGGTAATTGGATCAGATATTATTTTAACCCTGGATTACTGTGTTCCGAATCCCAGCGATGAAACCACCGCTCGCCAGGCCCATCTTCTGACCCTGAAGTGGGCAAAAACAGCACGCCACTATTTTTTAAGCGGATCGTCTCTTTATGGTTTCCAGCAATTTCAATTTGCAGTAATTCAGGGTGGAATATATCCCGAATTGCGAAAACAAAGCATCGATCAGTTAGGTGAACTTGATTTTGATGGGTATGCTATTGGTGGTCTGGCAGTAGGTGAATCTCTGGAAATGCGTAACCAGATGACTGAATTTTGTATTTCCCGAATGCCTGAATCAAAAACGAGGTATTTGATGGGAGTAGGGACGCCAGGTGATATTCTGGATGCTATTGAGAGGGGTGTGGATATGTTCGATTGTGTCATTCCCACCAGGAATGCTCGCAATGGAACGCTATTTATATCTACCGGTAGACTGGTAATTCGCAATGCTGATTATAAAGATGATTTTCAACCCATTGATCCGGAATGTGACTGTTATTGCTGCCAACATTTTAGTCGGGCCTATCTGCGCCATCTGTTCAACGTCAATGAAATTTTGGGGTTACGCCTGGCAACTTATCACAATGTTTATTTTTATATGCGATTGGTAAAGCAAGCCCGAGAAGCAATAATGGACGGGACATTCCTTAAATTTAAGAATCATTTTTTAGAAAAATTTTTATCAGGTGGGTAGGACTGATTTTATAAAATGAATTTGTATAAACATGGCGAAAATTTTATATTAGAGTTCTATTATTAATATTTAAAAGGAGAATATTGTGGTAGAAACTCTATATGCGATGGCGGGTGGACAAAGTTCAAGTGGTGGGGGAGGGAATGCCTTTCTCTCATTTTTGCCTCTCATTCTGATCATTTTAATCATGTATCTTTTAATACTTCGTCCCCAGGCAAAAAAACAGCGGGAACGCCAAAAATTGCTGGAATCAGTTAAAAAAGGAGATGAAATCGTTACGATCGGCGGAATCCACGGGAAGGTGGTAGGTACCAAAAATGATGATAAGATTTTGGTCATAAAAGTCGATGATAATGTAAAAATCGATATCGACCGCAGTGCCGTGGCGAGTATCCTGAGATCGTCCTGATGCATCAAAAGGATACAAATTAGATATGATTTAAAATTTAAGGATAGAAAATGGAAGTATTGCCCATCATAAAAATAGGTCATCCGACTCTGCGGAAGAATGCTCAAAAAGTTGAAAAATTTGATCAGGATCTGATGGATCTGGTTCAAAGAATGATCGAAACCATGCGGGTCAACGAAGGAATTGGATTGGCTGCTCCGCAGGTTAATGTCTTATTGCGACTGTTTGTGATCGATCGGAAATTAATTAATGAGGAGTGGGAGGCTCAGGCCTATATTAATCCCGAAATTTTAGATGCGCAGGGGCTTGATACGTATGAAGAGGGTTGTTTGAGTATTCCCGGAATTCGAGCGGAAGTAGACAGGCCGTTTAAAATATGGGTGAAATATCAAACAGTTGAAGGAAAAGTGGTTGAAGAAGAATTAGAGGGATTGCTGGCACGGGTATTTCAACACGAATATGATCATTTAGATGGCATCCTTTTTATCGATAGAATACCTTTTATCCGCAAGAAAATGCTGGAAGCTCAAATAAAAGAAATAGAAGGAGCATTTTCATAGCCGATCATGGTCTTAAAATTGTATTTTTTGGAACTCCAGAATTTGCGGTACCTTCCTTAGAAAAGATTATTTTTTCTCATCATCAAGTGGTTGGAATCGTTACCCAACCTGATCGGCCGAGAGGTCGGGGAAAAACTACTGTTCCTCCACCTGTAAAAATAGCCGCTCTTAAATACAATCTGCAGCCGATTTTGCAACCGGAAAAATTAAGAGACGAGAAATTTGTAGATACATTAAAACAAATCAATGCCGATTTATTTGTGGTAGTGGCTTATCGCATTTTACCGGAAGAGATTTTCACCATACCTGTTTTCGGTACAATTAATCTTCATCCCTCGCTGTTACCCAAATTCCGTGGCGCTGCTCCTATAAATTGGACGATTATTTCTGGTGAGAGCGAGACGGGAAATACTATCATAAAAATTTCAAAAGAAGTCGATGCGGGTGAGATTATCCTGCAAAGGAGAACTCCGGTTTTTCCCGATGAGACTGCTGGGGAGTTGCACGATCGGTTAGCATCGAGTGGGGCAGAACTGTTATTAGAAGCAATTGATTTCATTCAAAAGGGAAGTTACTCGTTACAGCCGCAGAAAAATGAGTTAGCCACTCCCGCTCCCAAATTGACTAAGGAACATTGCCATTTGTCTTTTAACCAACCAGCCCCAGTTGTGAAAAACTGGATTCATGGTTTATCCCCCCTCCCAACCGGCTTCGCTTTTTATCAAGGTGAACGGATAAACTTTTATCGCGCCAGAGTGGTTAATGAAGACCCGATAAATGCCCCCGCAGGTACCATCTTAGAGGCAAACTCCGATAAATTAAAAATCGTCTGTGCTCCGGGAATCATCGAAATCCTGGAATTACAACGCGAAGGGAAGAGGCGTTTGTTCACCGCCGATTTTTTACGCGGTTTTACTTTGAAAGAAGGAACATTATTTCTTTAAATCTTTCAATATCTTCTTAAATCGCTTCAGTAAATTTCTTGTGATGAATATTAGTAAACGAAAACATTTTTTCTTATCTTGAAAAAAATTTTTCCAGGGACTATATTTTATTGATTATTTTAGAAAAACAAAATAAGGTTGAGCGAATATGAAGAGAACTATTTTTGCTGGTGTCGGACATTATGTTCCTGAACGGGTAGTGACGAATAAGGATTTAGAAAAAATGATGGATACGAGCGATGAATGGATTCGTGAGCGGACAGGTATTTTAGAAAGACGCTGGATTACCGAGGGTGAATCGGTTTCCGGTTTAGGTCTGAAAGCGAGTGAGATTGCTCTCAAGCGGGCGAATCGTGAACCGAAAGATATCGACCTTATCATTTTTGCCTGTATGGAATCTGACCATGTTTTTCCGGGAGCAGGATGTTTTTTACAGGAAAAATTACAGATCCCCGGTGTCCCTTGTCTGGATATTCGCAATCAATGCAGTGGATTTCTCTACGGCCTATCAGTAGCTGACCAATTTATAAGAACTGGTACATATAAGACTATTTTACTGGTCGGAGCAGAAATTCAAAGCACCGGTCTGGATTTAACCACCCGGGGGCGTGATATGGCGGTTCTTTTTGGGGATGGAGCAGGTGCCGCTGTTCTCACCGCTTCTGATAACTCTGATCGGGGAATTATTGCTTCTAAATTGCATGCTGATGGACGGTTTGCAAAAAAATTATGGGGAGAATGGCCCTCCGTCACTCATCACCCCCGCATAAGCCCGGATATGCTCCAAACCGACCGAATTTATCCCAAGATGGAAGGTCGTTTTGTGTTCAAATATGCGGTGACTTTATTTCCGGAAGTTATTCATGAGGTTTTAAAAGAGGCAGGCTACACCATTAAAGATGTGGATCTGGTGGTTCCACATCAGGCCAATTTGCGGATTACTGAAGCTGTTGCCGAGAGATTAGGCATCGGGATGGACAAAATGTTTAGCAATATTGAGAAATATGGTAATACCACCGCTGCCACTATCCCTATTTGTTTAAGTGAAGCCTGGGAACAGGGGAGAATTCGAGAGGGAAGCCTGCTTGCCCTGGCCGCCTTTGGGAGTGGCTTTACCTGGGCTGCTTCGCTGGTTCGATGGTAATTTCTCTGTATTATATTCGTCTTCACCTCAAAATGGCGGCTATTACCCCTTAAGCTATTCGCATCTTTTTCAATACTTATGCTTTGAGAAAGTGATGAGAAGATTTTCATAATATATCGGTAATTCATCTGAATGTCCAATTATCCTCCCCATTCCTGAAATTGTTCAATTATTATTGATCGTTATTATGCCTGGAACAAACCAACATTGACATGGTTGTAAGAATTCAATAATTAATGAACGTGAAAGCGGAAGAAATGTGAGGCATTCGTTACAGCAAGAGTAAAGATGAATCTCCTGTAAAACTATCAGCCTCAAACCATGAGAGATAAGTGATGATCTGAAATGCTTTAATCTTTAAATTTGAAATGACATTACACTTTTTTAAAAAATTTGTGGACTTAATCTGTAGTTGCTTTCATAAAAATAAAATGTGAACAATGGTCTTTTGTATTTAATAAATTTTATCTAAAAGCGATGATATAATTATCTAAGATCCCGGGTTGCTTGATGAAAGCAAGATTTTTATTCATTATTCTTATCCTGTTGATCGGGCAGATTAAAAGCCAGACCTTATATGTTGTTTACAGCACCAACCTCAATGGTTATCTGGAACCCTGTGAATGTCCGGCTACTTTTTTGGGAGGAATGACCCGAGTCGTTACTGCAATCAAGCAGTTACGAGTTACCCATCCCGATCTGCTTTTGGTGGATAGTGGCGATTTTTTTAAATCCTACACTTTACCGGCGGCTAATTGGTTGATGCTGGAGATGATGCATTCCGCCCGATTTGATGCCGTGACCTTAGGCGAACAAGAGTTGGTTGAGGGTTCGGATTTTCTCATTCGCGGTATGCAACGTTTTCCGCTATCGATAGTATCCTGTAATCTGAAAATAGATCATCAGGGGAAAGTTCATTCTTTTTCCCCCGTAATTTTAGAAAAGACCAATCATAAAATTGGAATAATCGGTCTTGCTGAACCTGATTGCTTCGAAGATACTTTCCATAAAGATATAGTTTTAGTTCCAATCGTACAAATATTGCCAGAAATTCTCGCTTCTCTTCGTCCACAGGTGGATCTTTTAATAGTAGTCTATCATGCTGCTTTTGAGCAGGCGGTAAAGTTAGCTGAAAATTATCCATCTATCAATGTGATTATTGCCGGCCATAGCCAGGAAACGGCTCAAAAACAGATTGGGCAACAAATCGTATTGCAAAACGGTTATGATGGAGAGCATCTGGGAATTTTAAAAATCGATTTTCACGAAAATGGATATAGATTCTCTCATGAGTCACTTCCAATCGATGATTCTTTCCAGGAAGATTTATATTTCAAAGAAAAGATTAGACAGGCTTTTCCAGGAATGGGCGAAAATCCTCAGAATAAATAAGATAAAATGATTTTAAATCTTAAAGGATAAATTTTCAAAACAATGAAAGAAACCGAATGATTAAAGAAGCCATTGCAAAATTTCTGGAAGGAAAAAGTTTGAGTCGGGAAGAATCATATAAAGTGATGCAGGAAATTTTATCCGATCAGGCCACCGAAGCGCAAATATCCGCTTTTTTAATCGCCCTGCAATTAAAGGGGAGTACGGTGGATGAATTGGTTGGTTCAGTAGAAGCCTATCGTGACCGGATCACTCCATTGTCTATCGCTGATGAAAATGCCATTGATACCAGTGGCACCGGAGGTGATAATCTGGGGACTTTTAATATTTCAACGGCTGCTGCGATTGTAGCGGCAGGAGCAGGAGCTAAAGTGATTAAACATGGCTATCACTCCGTTTCCAGTCAATGCGGAAGTGCAGATGTCTTGAAAGCTCTGGGTATAAAAACCGAACTTTTTCCAGATCAATTTTACACGATTTTTCAGGAAATTGGTTTGGCATTTATTTTTGCTCCGCGCTATAAACCCACTCCGCGGAATTTTGTGACCATCCGTCAGAATCTGGGAGCCAGGACTATTATTAATATTTTGGACCCTCTTACTAAACCTGCTTTAACAAAGCGTCATCTCATCGGGGTATATGATGAAAAATTATCCAGATTAATCGCACAGGTATTGATGGAAATCGGTATTTTTTCTGCTATGGTCGTCAGTGGAGAAAATGGATTGGATGAAGTAAATATTTGTGGACGGACACATGTGGTGGAAGTGAAAGAAACAGAAATCACCGAATATGATATAAATCCAGAAGATGTAGGTCTTAATCGTTACCCGATCGATAGCATTAAAGGAGGTGATGCTCAGACGAATAAAAAAATTCTTCTCGATATTTTAAATGGAAAGAAAGGTGGAGCTCGAGAAGTGACAATACTAAATGCCGCCGCCGCTCTCAAGGTAAGCGGTTTGGTGAAAGAAATGGAAAAGGGAATTAAGAGGGCCGTGCAATCCATTGATAGCGGTTCAGCATTGCATAAATTAGAACAGATGATGGAAATCAGTAGGATGTTAAATTAAAACAAGGAAACGACATGAAATTAGATAAATCGCTGAAGAAAAAAATTATTTCTATCAAAAATAAAGAGTTAAAAAGCATAAAGGATCATTTTGATTTAGGTCTGATTCGCAATGCGTCCTTCTCCGTCGGAACTGATTTCTACAGCGCACAGATGGCGCTCAATTCTCATCAATCCATACCGTTAATTATTCCCTTACAACGACGGGAGTTGCAGGGTAATAAAGAGCTAGCTAACTATGATCCCTTCAAAATGGTCAGGTCATTGGTTAAGCTTAAACTCTCTGTTTTCCTGGTAGCGAGCGATCGGCAATTTTGGGGTGGTGATCCCAGCCATATCAAGCTGGCCAAGACTGGATCGGAAGTGAGTGTGATTCAACGGGACTTTTTTATTGATGAAGTGCAATTATATCAGGCGAAATCATTTGGAGCAGATGGTGTTTTATTAGATGCCGATTTTCTGGATTCTGTCAAATTAGCTTCATTTGCCGATATTACCTTTCAACTGGGTTTAGAACCTTTTTTGAAAATTTATTCTGTTTCCGATCTGGCTCATGTGGAACCTGAAATTATTGGGGGATTGGTGGTTGAAAAGGATAATGCAGATGAAATCCTCACCTCAGATTTTTATCAGAAAGTGAAAGCTAAAAAACATTCACAGGTACCCTTCATTCTTTCTTCAAGCTGGTTTTCCCGGCAAGAAATGGCTGGTTTTGGTGAGAGAGGAATTCATCATTTTGTCCTGGATGATACATGGTTGAATCGTCAAAATGCTATTTTTGAATTAGAAAGAATGATTCAACATAACTGGCCAGACAAAGGATGAGAGAAGCATCAACAGAGAGAAATAGAAATTGAAATTGAAGCTTATTATTTCCAGAGTCACATTTGCAGGCTATTTAGTCATCCATGTTCTCTGGCATTTTTTGCGCAAGTTTTGGATTTTCAGTCTTATCCTTCTGCTTATATTCATAAGCTGGCAGATAAAGAATATGTATTTTCCTGCCTTTGATCGGTCTCAATTAAATTTTGAAAATGCTCGCAATGTTCATATTCCGTCTGGAACGAATTTACGGGAGATTGCCGATATCTTAGCGTCTGAAAAAATTTTAAAAGACAAAAGCACTTTTTTACTTCTTGCCAAGATCTCAGGTTATCAGAATAAAATTCACGCTGGTTATTTTTCAATTCCTCTTCACCTTCCTCCCTGGCATTTATTGAAATATTTAACGCAACCGGAGAATGCTCTTTTAAAAGTAACCATTCCGGAAGGTTTGACCTGCCAGGAAATTGCCGGTATTTTAAAGTCCAAATTAGGTATTGATTCCACGCGTTTCATGCGATTGGTAAACGATTCTTCAATCTGCCGACAATATGGCATTTCCGCTTCCAATTTAGAAGGATATTTGCTCCCCGAGACCTATTTTTTTACTTATCAAATGCCGGAAAAAGACATCTTGAAAATCATGATTTCAGGAACTTTGTCAATTTTTGAAAATGATAGTGTTCAGTATCAAATGTCCCTTTTGCGGATGAACAGGCATCAGATCATAACGTTGGCCTCTATCATTGAAGGCGAAGTGGTTGTGGATTCTGAACGGGTATTGGTAAGCTCAGTTTATCATAATCGATTGCGTCGCGGCTGGCTGTTAGGTGCTGACCCTACTATCCAGTATATTATCCCAGGACCACCGCGCCGTTTGCTGCGCAAAGATCTGGAAATTGATTCTCCATATAATACCTATAAATATCGTGGTTTGCCCCCCGGACCAATAAATAATCCCGGAAAACGATCTATTCTGGCGGCTATTTTTCCCGCTCAAACTCGCTATATGTTTTTTGTGGCCACCGGCAATGGCGGGCATCATTTTTCCAGCACCGCTGCAGAGCACGCCCACTGGAAAGCCAATTTTGACGAGATCAGAAAACGGGTAAAGAGAAATCAAAGAAATAACCGGTAACGAATTGAAATTGATACCGAAACGGTATAACGAGATACAGATCTCAGGATAATTCTTTTCAGGGAATTTTTTGGCTTTCTAATATGTTCTTTATTTTATTTAAAACCTCTTTTTCCTGTTTCCCGGAAATCAGATGTACTCTTTTTCCCATCACACCCCATACAGCTGGATTGGTGGATTTGTAAAGTACAATACTGGGAATACCAAAAATACCTGCCAGATGACTTACCCCTGAATCGTTTCCAATAAATAAAGCAGTAGTTTGAAAAATGCTTAAAAGTGTGTCTAAATTTTCTGAGAAAAGAAAGGATGTGCTTTTTAGCTCTTCACTTAAATTCCGCTCAATTTCTGCTGGTCCAAGAAGGATAGCCACGTTTGAAAAGCCCCTATCTTTAAAAAGCTCAAATAAAGTTCTATAAAAAGTGGTTGAAAAAATTTTTTTCGAGCTTCCACTACCCGGATGGATTAAAACCAAATTGCCATTTTTATTTTGCAAGGGAAATTCAATTTCGGAAATGATGCTGTTAGAAAAAGTTATCGGGTAATAATGCTGAACCTGTTGCAGGTAATAGATGCTGATATGATTTTGAATGGCAGGTCTGGGAGACAGCGTAATAATCGGTTGTTCGACTACAGATTGCAATAAATTTCTCATTTCCTCTGAATGGGTTAACCACAGAATAGCTCCTGCTGGTTTACCTAATTGTGGTGGGAATCTTTCGCCGGAAAAGAAGTCTGCTAAATACCGGGCATTGACATCATGAGGATGATCCAGCAGATTTAATCGTTGGGCAATCTGAAGATAAGGGAGTTGACCGATGGCAGTAAATTCATATTCTGGCATGATCTGCCGCATTGCAGTCAAAACCGGCCAGGTAAGAATAAAATCACCGAGAGCTCCCGGGTGGCAGAATAAAAAAGACTTTTTTTGCATATGAGCCAGGTAAAAAACAAGAGATAGAAATTCTTACCGATTTTGTTGAAATAATTTTTGATTCAATTTCTTTAAAGCGTGTTAATTATCTTTAATCATGATAATGCTGAAATAGAGTGTTCTAAAGAGCAGCAA